>CAJYIL010000158.1 GCA_913774795.1 Pseudobdellovibrionaceae bacterium | reverse complement strand
CGTTCGCGTAGATCACTCTCGCCAACGAGAATTCACCCTTTTCGATTTTGATCTGTTCGAAATGATGCTGAATCTCGTGACGGAGAAAATCGGCGCGCCCGCTCGCGCGAGCCTCGAGCGCTTCGATGCCGACTGTAATGACGTGGTCTTTCACCGTGTAGTGCGCCACCGACTTTTCTTTTTGCGCATAAAGTGAGTCGAGAAGGATGTGAGGAGCGTCGCGACGCTGAACGCCGTAAATCAGTCGCGAAGTCGCACCTCCGTCTCGCCGGCCCGTGAGCAGGTAGCCGTGCCCGATCACGCCGTTCAGCGGTTGGTTCGAAGCGATCTTACGGAATTCGATTTTTTCGGAGAGCAAGAAAGCTTCGATCTCGGACTCGAACCTGGCCACTTCGTTCGGCGTGATCTGCAGAGCCCGGGCGGCTCCGGTGAGCGTCTCGGCCGGTGCGAACAAAGACTTGCAGGCCGGCGCTTGAGCGAAGGCGCGGCCGATAAGGGCGACCGATAAGATCGCGGTAAAAAGAAAGATCCTGACGAGAGCCATTTGACTCCCGACAGGTTGCAAGGCTTGCGCGAGGCCTATTGAGCAATAGATGAGGGCCTGCGACTCAGCCTTGAATTTAACTCACACTGAGTGGCGCTTGTCGTCCGGCTTACGCGGCTCTTTCGGGCGCAGCGCCGATTCATTTTCATGGTATCCGCCCTCGCCCAGATGGTCGCTCGAGAATTCCTCTTGCGGCTCTTGGCTCTGGCCGAACCAGTTTGCGTCTTGTTTGCGCTTCACCTCTTGGGTGCCGTCGCCTGATTTAGGTTGCATAGATTGCGTCGAGTTTTTGCCTTGCATGGAAGACCTCCACGCGCAGTTTCTCTCAGAGTTGCCTCGAGGTGTGTCTAAATTTGGTTACTCTTCTTCGACAGAGAATTGAAGAGGGTAACCAGTCGCGCGAACCGCCTCATTCACTTGTTTGGTCTTCGTCTCGGCTAAATCTCGAGGGAGTTTTACGACCACTCCGACGCCGTAGTTGTGCGCAAGAAGCATGATCCGATTGGCCTCGGCCTCGGCCTTGTCGAAGAAACGCTTGAGCACTTCCGTCACGAACCAACGCGGGGTGATCGGGTCATTGTGAACGACAACCACGTACATCGTCGGCTTTTTGATCTTCGGTTTTGTCTTCGGGCGGAGAACGTCAATCACGCCACCCGGGGTCATAGTCTGGTTCGACATCGCAAACGGGAGTCTAGGCGACTCTCCGCTTTTACGCTAGGCTTGGCCGCGTGGAAGTCTCCGTTCACGAATCTTTTTCCGAATTCACCGAGGCCGAGTGGAACAGTCTCCCCATCGGAGATTTCGTTTTTGCTGATCATCGGTTTTTAATGGCGCTCGAACGGTCGCGTTCTCTAGGACGTCGAACCGGATGGCTCCCCCGCATCTATGCAGCTCGTGAGGGCGGGCGACTGGTGGGCGCCGCTCCGCTCTTTTTGAAGTCGAATTCTTACGGCGAATACATATTTGATTGGGCGTGGGCGAATGCCGCCGACCAAATCGGTTTTGATTATTATCCGAAAATGGTGGCCGCTATTCCGTTCACTCCGGCGACCGGAGCGAAGTTTTTGACCCGTGATCTCGCCGTGCGTGAAGCGCTTTTCGCACGTATTTCACGTGATTCACGGTCAACATCCTCGCTTCATTTCTTATTCGAGACGCCTGACGAAGCAGAACTCTTTCGTGAGCGTTCATTTTTGATTCGCCACAGTTTTCAATATCACTGGCGCAATCGGGGCTGGAAAAACTTTGAAGATTTTCTCTCGGCGCTCAGGTCCAAACGTCGAAGCGAGATTCGTCGCGAGCGAGCCCAAACCGCATCGAGTGGCGTGATCATCACGCGGCTCACCGGCGATCAGCTCGAAAAGCGTCACGCGGAGATCATGACGGCTTTTTACCATTCGACGATTTCGAAGATGGGAGGACACGCCTACTTGACGCCCGATTTTTTCGTCGATGTCTTCGAGGCGATGAAGGACTCAATTCTTTTCGTTTACGCGGTCGACTCGGCGGAGCGACCCGTCGCAGGTGCACTGAATTTCTACCGCGGGCGTTCGCTCTTTGGCCGGTACTGGGGCTGTCTCGATGATTACAAAAGTTTGCACTTCGAAGTTTGTTATTATCAGGCGATCGAGTGGGCTCTCGAGCGAGGCTTTGAGCTTTTCGAGGCCGGCGCTCAAGGCGAGCACAAATTCAACCGCGGCTTCTCTCCTCACCTTTGTTTGAGCGCGCACGAAGTTTATGAGCCTCGGCTCCGCGAGGCCATCTCCGAGTTCCTGGAACGTGAAAAGGTCTCGATCGACGAACTCTTCAAAGAGTACAAAGCGCACGATCCGTTCCAGCGTTTCCCCTAGACAGTCGCTTCCGACTTGCCTCACACTGAAGACCTATGGCACCTCCTCAAAGACCCAGTGCGTTTCGTCGTAAGCTGATCATTTATCCGGCGATCCAGATTCCGCTCATCGCCTGGACCGCAGGGCTTGCGCTCGTGGGTGCCCTCTTCACAGCTTCGTTTATCGTTTACACCCAGAATCATCCCGATCAGAACGAAGCCATGACGAAAATGATCTTCATGCTGGTCGGGCTTTTGATCTTCTCTTCTTACGCGATCTTGCTGTCGTACTACACGAACCGTCTTTTCGGGCCGATCTACCGATTGCAAACGACGATGCGAAAAATGACGGCCGGAGAAAATCTAGGTCCGATTCGCTTGCGTGACGGCGATCATTTCGCGGAAGTGATCGACGATTACAACAAGATGATCGAAGCCAAAGGGCTCGTGCAAAAATGAGAACCCAGCGCGGTTTCTCGTTGGTCGAAATCATGGTCGTCGTCGGTATCATCGGCGCGATCGCGGCCATGTCCGCGGGCTCGTTTACCGATTGGATCGCGACCTCCAATTTCAAAAACCAAAAACTTGTCGTCTTCGAAGCTCTCAC
>CAJYIL010000157.1 GCA_913774795.1 Pseudobdellovibrionaceae bacterium | reverse complement strand
GTCGTTAAATCGCATCGAACTTCAGCGATGTCTGGTTGAGTTTCAGTGTCAAAGGCAAGCAGGGCGGTCCATGCGTGATGGCAGTTTTCTTTCGCGAACGCCTCGCAGGAGCAGTGAATGCCGAGTTCTTCAGCGCGCGACCCATCAAGCGTGACCGTAGCGGCTTCACGAGTTGAGATTTTGTATTGAGCGGCTTGCGGTGCGAGCTTGCTGAGCTGACTCAGCCCAAGTTCGAAATCTTCGACACCGCCCGCGCGCGTGATGGCATCGAAGTCGCGCGCAAATTGATTGGCAATCGACATCCGATCAACCGTACCCAAATCAGGTACGGCTTTCAATAGATGATGAGACTCTTAGGCGCGGATTAAGGCAGTCGAGCGACGAAGTCGTCGGCTTCTTTTATCGATTGGTTCATGCGTTCGACGAGCTGATTGATATTCTTCTCGATCGTCGCCGATTCGCCTTTCAACGAGGCGATCGCTTGGGCATTTAGGTTGTGTTTCATGTACAGCACCTGATCTTTAAATGCGGCTAACACCGGTTGCATTCGCGACTCGGCCTGTTTGAGGCTCGAGATCATGGCGTCGTAACGTTTTTTGGTTTCATTGAGTTGAGATCGGCTCTTCGCTCGTAAGTCGGCTGATTGAATTTCACCGTCTTCCTTTTCCCACTCTTTAAAAAGATCACCGGCAACTGTTTCGACTTTTTCGATGCTGCGATGAACGTCTTGGGCATCGTCGGTCGCCTGATCATAGGACGACTTGAGTTTATCGTAGCGCTTCTCGAGCTCACCTCCATTGACGCCATAAACGGCGCGCAAACGCTCGAGGGCGTCGGTGAAGGTTTCGCTCGCCTCTTTTTGATCGTCGCGGGCCGTGTTGATACGCTTTTTCAAAAGATCACGCTTTTGGATGCCGACTTTTTCGTAGGCTGAGTACATGACATCGCGAGCTTTGCTTGCGCAAGCGACTTGTGAAAGGACGAGGGCGGTCAGAACAAAAACCAGACTGCGCATAAAAGAACTCCTTAAAGCTGCGGGCTCAAAGTCGATGAAAGTTTAGACGTCAATTTCTCGAAAAGCGGTCGCTTCTCCCACTCTTCAAAGGTGACTCTCTTCGATCGCTTCAGATCTGCTTCGAAATCGGCGAGCTGACGCTCGGCGAACTCGCGGTCGACGATATTAAGATTGGCTTCATCATTGATGCTAAACGAGCGCTGGTCGAAGTTCGTTGATCCGACACTTGAAAACGCGTGATCGATGACCAGGACCTTACAGTGAAAAAGCGCAGGCTGATATTCGTAAATTTCGACGTCGTTTTTGAGAAGATCTCCCCAGGCTTCGCGAGATGCGAAGTCGACGACCGTTGAATCACTATAAGGCCCGGGAACCATCAGGCGAATTTTCACTCCGCGTTTGCGAGCTTCGATCATCGCCTCAATCGTGTGCTGATCGGGAACAAAGTAAGCACTTTGAATATCGATCGTCTTGCGCGCTGAAGCGATCGCGCTCAGGTAAAGAACTCGCACACTCGACCCACCTTCTCCGGCAGAGCTGATGAACATCTGGGCGCGCGTTTTGCCTTCTGGCTTCAAATCCGGAAAGTAATCCTCGCCGATGTGAACTTCGGGGCGAACCTTCAACCAGTTATCCATGAAAGCCGATTGCATCTGATTCACGACCGGCCCTTCGACACGGTAGTGTGTATCTCGCCAATGCTCGGGATCCAAACCTTGACCGGTCCATTCATCGGCGATCCCCACTCCGCCCGTGAACCCGATTCTTCCGTCGACGATGAGAACTTTTCGGTGGGTGCGCTTGTTCATGCGGGTGATGTTATACCAACGAGGTTTGTGATAACGCTCGACCTCAACGCCAGACGTTTTCATGAGCTCAATGAGATCTTTGTCGATTTTGCCGCTGCCGGCCCAATCGAGAAGAAGATGGACTTTCACGCCCGCGCGGGCGCGATCGGCAAGTGCCTTCGCGAACTCTTCGCCCGTTGTCCCTGACCAGTAGATGTAGGACTCAAAAGTAATTGTCTTCTTTGCTCCCCGAATCGCCTCGAGCATCTCTGGAAAAATCTGATCGCCGTTGAGAAGGGTCGTAATCCGATTGCCTTCGACGAACGCGGGATCGAGGAGATCGCCCACGGCTTTTGAGAAATCGGTTGAGGCGACGTCGAAGTGGTCGGTGATCCGGTAGGGAAGCTCTTCATAAGGATCGCGGAGGTTCGCATAGACGATAGTCGCAAGAATGGTGATGACAAAAGTGATCAATACGATTTTGGCGCGTTTCATCTTACAGCGATGTTTCCGTGATCAACACGCCTTCGGCAAGCGCCGCAGGCAAGTACACTCAATTCTCCACAGACCGAACTCACGACCTTTTGCCAGGCCTGTTCTGGTGAGAATGACTCATCCGGAGAGCTTTACTCTCCGATAAATAACTAATGGTCGTGCGATTTTTTGCACTCATAATCTGGCTCTGTCTCGGACTGGTGCAACTCGGCTGCACTGCTCAAGAATCAGACGACTTCGATCCTGAGGTTCCGGCATCCGCCGAGACGATCCTCAGCATTGAGCCATTCTCCGTGACCGAAAACATCGGTGGCAGTTTTGTTTTCGTTTTATCAAAGCCTGTGACTTCGCAAGTCGCCTTTCAATGGACGATCTCGCAGATCACCGAGCCCACGGCACTTCGTTTCACTCAACTTTCGGGTATTGCGATCGTGCCGGCGGGTCGTTCGTCTGTGAGCATACCGATCCCGCTCGTCAACGATCCGATTTTTCAAGGCAATCAAGACTATAAGCTGACGCTGTCGGGGTCGACTCGCGGAGTTGAGATTCCGACTCCGTCGATCACTTTTAGAATCATCGACGATGATTCGGCTCCGTCAGTCGGCTTCGTCTTGGCGTCGCAGGGTGTGGCCGAGAACGCAGGACCAGCCAGCGTCATTCTCGCCCTTTCGAATCCATCGACAACAGCCGTCACCGCAACCTACGCGATTGCCGGCACGGCGACGGCCGGCAGCGACTATTCGATCACGCCGGCGAGTGCAATCTCGTTCGCCGCTGGTGAAATGACGAAGACGATTTCGGTCGCTCTCGTAAACGACTCGGTGCCTGAGCTCGATGAAACAGTTGCGTTCACACTGACCAACGTGACGGGGGGTTCTATTGACTCCGCTCACAAAACTCATCTGCTCACGATCGAGAATGACGACGGGCCCACGATCACGCAAGTGACCTCATCGAAAACAAACGGCAGCTATAGTTCGGGTACGGTTTTAGTTTCGGTGACTTTCTCGCGCGCGGTCGCGGTCACCGGAACTCCGGTCTTGAAACTAGAGACGGGTGCAGTCGATCGAAATGCGAACTATACGAGCGGGTCGGGAACAACGACGCTAGTTTTTACTTATACCATTCAAGCGGGCGACGTCTCCAATGACCTCGACTATGTTTCAACGAACGCGTTGAGCGGCGGGACCATTCGCGATACGGCAACCTCGCTCAATGCGCAACTCGGTCTTCCAATCCCGGGCTCGGCAAATTCGCTCGGCGGAACGAAAAATATCATCATCGACACGACGGCTCCATCGGTCACGAACGTCACGTCACTGACACCCAACGGAAACTACGTCGCCGGCGATTCGATCTCAATCACGGTTGCGTTCACGGAGCCCGTGACGGTGACAGGTTCGCCGACTCTTTTGCTCGAGACCGGCGCGGTCGATCAAAACGCGACTTACGTGGGCGGGTCGGGCACGTCGACACTCACGTTCAACTATACTGTTCAAACAGGCGACACCTCGTTTGATCTCGATCAACAGAGCACAGCAGCGCTTGCACTCAACGGCGGGTCAATTCGTGATCCCGCGGGAAACAATGCTTCGCTGACGCTCGCCGCGCCCGGCGCACCGGGCTCACTCGGCGCGAACAAAGCGATCTTGATCGATTCTATTCCGCCGGTTGTCTTGAATGTCTCCTCATCGGCGACAAATGGTTGGTACAGAGCGGGCGCCGTCGTTCCGATTCAAGTCACGTTCTCGAAAAATGTGTTCGTGACCGGCACTCCGCAAATCACACTCGAAACAGGTACGACCGATCGTTCGGTCAACTATTCGACTGGCTCAGGATCGAGTGTCTTGATCTTCAATTACACCGTTCAGACCGGCGACACGTCTTTACTTCTCGATTACACGTCGGCAACCGCTCTCACCTTAAGTGGCGGAACAATCAGAGACGCCGCTTTGAACAACGCAACCCTCACGTTGTCTTCGCCTGGAACGAGCGGCTCGTTGAGTATCTCGAAATCGCTAAGCGTTGATACAGATTTACCGGCGGCAGTGACTTCTCTGACTGATGGCATATGGACTCGTGTTTTAAATCAAGCGCCGACCGCCACTTGGCTTGCATCGACAGATGCGACGAGCGGAGTCGATCATTATGACTACGCGCTCGGAACGACGGCGGGTGGAGTTGATGTCGTAGCGTGGACTTCGAACTTAAACTCGCTCACGCGCACGCAAACGTCGCTCTCGCTTTCAGAGGGAACGACCTATTACGTGAGTGTGCGCGCCGTCGATGCCGCGGGGAACATCTCAGCGGTGACGACTGGTGATGGATTCGGGGTTGATCCGACTCCGCCCACCACGCCTTCGATCTTCGATGACGGCGCTACGAGTGCCTCCACGACGCAAACTCCGCTCCTGACGTGGTCGGCGTCGACTGACGCAACGTCAGGTCTTCAAAATTACGAAGTCGCAATCGGTACGAGCGCCGGAGCGACCGACGTTAAGACTTGGACGGATGTAGGCGCAGGCCCGACTGCCACGCTCACCGGGCTCACGCTGACGGAGGGTCAAACTTATTTCGCAAGCTTGCGCGCCGTCGATCAAGCGGGAAATCCCAGCGTTGCAAAGACCGGTAACGGATGGACCATCGGTTGGCTTCAGCAGGCTTACTTGAAATCGTCGAACAATACTTCAAGCTCGCTCTACGGTAATTCGGTGGCGATCTCCGGCGACACGATGGTCGTCGGTGCGCCGAACGAATCGAGCGGTCGCGGAGGCGTCTACGTCTATGTTCGATCGGGATCTGCGTGGTCAGAACAGGCGCGTCTTCAAGCCGGTAATGGCGCGGCGGGTGATCAATTCGGTCTTTCAGTTTCGATCGACGGCGATACGCTTGTCGTGGGAGCGCCTTTTGAGGATGGAAGTAGTACGTCGATTACCTCGACCGTCACTGGCTCCCGATCGACTTCGAATACTGGGGCCGTCTACATTTACAAGCGCACCGGAGTGACGTGGGCGCTGCAAGCTTACGCAAAAGCGTCTAATGCAGACAATGATGACAATTACGGGACGGCCGTCGCCATCAGTGGCGATACGATCGTCGTCGGGGCACCGAAGGAAGAAAGTAATGCGACGGGTGCTTCCACGTCTCCGAGTGGCTTTGACTGGGTTGCGAACGCAGGCGCGGGCTACGTGCTCGTACGAAGTGGTACGGCGTGGTCGCACCCGGCGGATCTCAAAGCCGGCTCTGCACGCTCGGTGAAATTC
>CAJYIL010000156.1 GCA_913774795.1 Pseudobdellovibrionaceae bacterium | reverse complement strand
GTCGGAACACCGACCGTGTCTTCATCTGAATTTGCCTCAGCGTAGAAGAGCGTGATGTATCCGAGTCGCTGTTGAACCGAATCGAAAGCAAATCCGTACTTCGAGTATCGTTTTTCGGGTTCGGCGTTCTCTTCTACCAAGTAGCCTCGAGCGGTCGAGACCCAAACTCCGTCGAGCGCTTGGGTTAATGCGTTCAGCGTCTGCGGATCAGTCTCGTCATCGAATTCATACCCGCAACGATCGGGCCGTGATTCGGGTCGAGCGGTCGCAGGTTGAGGATTCGTTGAACCTCCGTCAGCCGAGCAACCAGAGATGAGAAACGCGAGAGCCAGAACACCAACAACAGATTTGATCACGAACGAAGTCCTTTGGATGAGTTGAACACGCTGGGTGCCTTTTGCAGGGCCCGGACCAGGTGACGCACTCTTCCAGATCGAATCTCGTCCAGCTGGCGTCCGGGGCGTCCGGAAGCCAAGATCGCATTCCGAAGTGCCGGACATAAAAAAGCCCGGGTCTCCCCGGGCTCTTACGCACTGTAGCTACAAAAAGGAAGGTGGTACCTATCGCTTTTCGATTGGGGTGTAGGTGAGGTTTTCTTTGCCCTGCCATTTGCCGCGTGGGCGGTAGATGCGGTTGTTCTTCCATTGCTCCATGATGTGGGCGTCCCAGCCCGCAACACGTGAAGCCGCGAAGATCGGCGTGTAGATGTCGATCGGAATACCCATCGCGTAGTAAACAGTCGCCGAGTAGAAATCGACGTTCGGGAGCAAACCTTTTTTGTTTTGCATAGCATCGTCGATCAAATCAGACATTTCGAACCAGTGGTGCTGGCCGAGTTTTGCCGTCAAACGATCTGACATCTGGCGAAGGATCTTCGCGCGAGGGTCGCCGTTTTTGTAAACGCGGTGACCGAAGCCCATGACTTTGACTTTGTTGTTCAAAGCGTCTTCGACCCATGGACGTGCTTTATCCATCGTGCCGATCTCTTTAAGCATGTGCATAACTTGTTCGTTCGCACCGCCGTGGAGAGGACCTTTCAAAGCGCAGATCGCCGAAACGACGGCCGAGTAGATGTCTGACAACGACGAGGCTGTCACACGTGCCGCAAACGCCGAGTTGTTCAACTCGTGATCAGCGTGGAGGATCAAGCATGTATCGAATGTCTTAACGATTTCTGGATCTGGCTCCGTGCCGTTCAATGTCCAGAAGAAGTTGTACGCGAGCGACTTATCTGGCTTCGGTGCAACGAGATCTTTCTTGTTGCGGAGGCGATCGAACGCCGTCACGAGCAAAGTCATCTTCGCCGTCATTCTCAAAGATTTACGAAGGTTCGCCTCTGGCGACATGTCTTGCGCTTCTTTGTCGAACATCGCCATCGCGCTGACGGCCGAACGAAGCCACGCCATCGGGTGAACGTTCGTTGGCAACGTCTTCAACGTCGCGACAAGTTCTGGAGACAACGACATTTCGGCGCCGAGGTCTTTGCGGAATTTTTCGAGCTCCGCTTTGGTTGGGAGACGATCGTTCCACAACAAGAATGTTGTTTCTTCGAAAGTCGAATTCGCTGCGAGATCTTCGATCGTGTAACCGCGGTAATTGAGTGTCGCGCCGACGATGAACGAGATCGATGTCGTGCAGGCAACTACGCCTTCGAGACCTTTATCAACCGCGCCTTCGTAGACTGGAAGTGCTTCAGCCATGTCCAAGTTCCTTTCTAGATAGAACCTGACAACCCTACCTTTCGAAAAGGTACGCGGGCAAGCACCGCTCAAGTTTTTGCGAGTTTGATCACGCGATCTTTAACTTCGGTCACGACGACAGTCGCGTCGTTGGGAAGATCACGTCCTGCGGCAAAACGCTCCACTTGATAGAGAATTTCATTGCGGAGATCGTGCACACCAAGACGAGGCGCGGCGAGAATCGCCTTGTAGAGACGCTCTTCGCCGAACTCTTCGCCTTTCGGGTTCAGGGCCCGAACGACGCCCTCCGTAACGAGAATCAATCGATCACGAGGGTTCAAAGAGACCGTCGTCGACTCGATTCCGCCTTTAAAATCTTTTGAAAAAGCGGGCGTCGACCACTCGAGCCTCTGAACCTTCGAGTTCGTGTAGCTATACAAAAGTCCGATGACGCGACCGCAGCCCGCGAACGTCATGTCGAATCCGCGCCGATCAATGACGCCGTAGAACACGCTCGCCGATTCGTTGCCGTGAATGTTCGGCAAGAGCTCCTTGGCCATCAGCTCGAGAATCTGATTCGGCGGAGTGCCTTTTCGCGCCTCGAGCTGACCCGTCATTCTCAAGAGCACGCTCAAGAAGAGTGCGCTCATCGAGTAGCCACTCGACGATGCGAGGACGATCCCGAATCTAAATCGATCTTCATGCTCAAAGATGTCGAAGTAGTCGCCGCCGCTGACCGGAGACGGAACAAACTTCGTCGAAAATTCAAAGCCCGGAATATTCGGAAATTCGGTGGGAACGAGCGCCTTCTGAATGGTGCTCGCCATTTTCAATTCGTTTCCGATTTGCTTGATGAAGCGCTCAAGCTGCGTGTTCGCCTTCCCGAGCTCTTCTCGGAAAACCGCGAGATCACGTTCGCGATCGGCGAGCTCGGTCTCGAGTTCGCGAATTCGCGCGGCCATGGCTTCGGTGTCGCTTGGTTTTCCGTCGGGCTTGTCAGACATTGGTGAGCCTTCTATGACGCTTAGGTTCAGCCCCGGCTTTTGCCTTTGTCAAGGCTAGGAGGTTTGGTAACGCTTGAGGCGCGATGGATTCAGGAATCACCCCACATAATTCGATGCATTGGTCACAAGAGCGCCTGAGCGCCGACGTGCATCGTGCCGTGGGCGGAACTCTGAATATGGTGCGAGAAGTCGCGCGTCTTTCGTTCGAACTCGATCCCGAGATGCCGCTCGACTGGATGATCAAGCGCACGCAGTTCTTCGCCTACGAGCTCGCGATGTGTTTGCCGCCCGAGTGCGAAAGTGAACGAGATCGGCTCGCGTTTTTGAACCGCTTTCTTTTCGACTCGAAATGCTTCAAATGCATCACGGAGATGTCTCGTCTCACGCGGCCGTCCGACGCCTTTCGATTGAGTCGGGTTCTGGCTGCACGCGCGGGCTCACCGATGGTTCTTTCGCTGATCTACGCTTTTTTGGCGGAACGACTTGGCATCACTCTCGAGTTCGTCGACTTTAACCCGTCTTGGTTCTTAAGGTGGAGCGACGAAGGCCGATCGCGCTATATCGACGTCTCTCGCCAAGGTGCCACGATCGGCGCTGAAGAACTCATGGAGCAGATGCAGGATCGCTACGCGACCGCTTCATTCGAACCGCTCACGTTTGACCGCTTCGTCATTGCCTACATCTCGGATTTAAAATCGACACTCACCGGATTCGATGCCCAACTCGAAAAAGTTTTGTTCCTGCAAAACGCTTTGATTGCGTATCAGCCATCGAATCTTCAGTTGCTGACCGAACGAGCGTCACTCAATCGGCGACTGGGTCATTTCAAGTCTGCGCTCTCTGACCTCAAACGATACTTTGCCTTCCACGATCGCGAACGCGCTCCGTCTGAAGTCGTGCGACTCCACGATGAGCTTGTGGCGCTTTTAGACCGCCAATAATTTTTCTACAAACAAGTTCGGTTGATTCGCGCCCGCACCCGATTCACGATTTTTGTTCAACACTTCCTACGAAGGGAACCACGAATGAAACTCATGATCGCCGCTCTCGCTCTCACGGCCTTTTCAACTCTTGCGCAAGCTATGCCCGCCGTCGGCGACTTCGCTGCCTTTGACGGAACAACCGTCACGTCACAAGGGCAACAAATTGCTTTCCACACGGAAATCGCGCTCACTCAATTCGACGCTTCTCAAAACGCGTACCTTCAACAGAGCGTCACGACGGCTCCCGGAATTCAGCCGATCCAAGAACAGAAGTGGGTCAACGCAAACGAACTCTTGAGTGATGCCACCGTTCAACAAATTCTCGCGTCGTGCGCTCAACAGGGAGGCGTATCGGAGACCGTGACAGTTCCCGCTGGCACCTTCAACACATGCAAGATCACCGACTCATCTGACGGCTCTATGTACAACGTAAGCCAAGTCCCTTTCGGCATCGTGAAAGCGACATCGACTCAAACGAACATGTCACTCGTGAGCTTCAGAACGGGAACGACGGTTCAGTAAGAGTTCCGTAGACGCCGGGCGGTATACAGCCGCCCGAAGTCTCTGACCATATGATCTCGACAGGATATGGTCGAGGTTCGATCCAGGCCTGCGTGCACGTCGCTTTCGTTTCGACTTTAAAAGACAAATCCGTTCGAATCGGTTTGTTCTCGAGGTCGAAGTAATGACTCTTCCACGCCTGATTCTTTTTAAAATCAAACGATAGGTAAAGCTTCTCGTCGTAGGGATAAACGGTGAAGCCCGGCGCCGAACTCATCGCGCAGGTGTCAGCCATCACCTCGTCGTTCATTGAGATTTTGACTTGATCTCCGAGCTCGCGCCGATCGATCGATCCACTCAATCGAAGCGCTGACCATGTGTCGTCTTCTACGAAGGCGCCGACGGCACAGACGATCGGTGGCTCGTAAGCCGCGGCGGTTGGAGTGACATCACACGAAGAAAGAAACAGAAGAGGCAGAATGAGTTTTTTCATACGCCCAGTTTGAACGCGCATGTGAAACCCGCCAACGTATTCGAAAGAATACGCTG
>CAJYIL010000155.1 GCA_913774795.1 Pseudobdellovibrionaceae bacterium | reverse complement strand
AACTACGCGGTGGAGCGTAATGAATTGTTCAGGCTCGAAGTTTTTCATCGTGAAGAATTGCAGACTGTCGGCGGGCAGAAAGCCGTTCTTTACCGCGGAGAAGTTCTGAAACTTCGCACTCTCGATGGCCATTTGTTCGGTCAATGTGAAAGCGACGAGATCCCGGTCATTGTTGTTCAGACCGAAGCCGGGCTCTGCGGTTTTGCCGTGAAGTCTTTTGGCGGATTTTGTGACGTTTCAATTCGCGAACAGCCGAATGATCAAGCAATTGTTTCGATCGATGGACGTGCGGTCACCTATGTTCGAATTGGCGATCTCGCTACGAGATTGTTGCAAAGTGCCTGAGTTTCGAAATCGTAACGCGTTTCTTTTTTGTCTCGACCGATAATAAAGAACACCCGACCGAAGGAAGTTTGTTTTGAACGCTGCTGAACGAAACGAAGCCATGAGTGAGTTTTTCGCGGAGTGCGACGAAATTCTTGAGAGAGTTTCGGCGACTCTTGGCGTTCTCGAGCATGGCGAGACTTCGTTTGAGCGCCTGGATGAACTTTATCGCGACATTCATACCTTCAAAGGTTCGGCTCAGCTTTTCGGTCTCTCGTCGCTGGCGCTGCTGGGTCAAGCCATTGAGGCTTGCCTTGATCCGGTCCGAAAATTTCAGGCTCATCCAGGCTCGGCACTCCTCGATGCGTTGTTTCTGTCGGTGAAGACTCTGGACGCGTGTGTCGCCGAAATAAAAGCAGACGGCGTGTCGCGTACAGACATCGTTCCGGCGATTGGCCGCTTGACGGATGCCGTTTGCGAGCGATTCGCGGTGGGTCGAGGACTCAGCCGCGACGTTCTCTTTGTCGGAGAATCTCTTGTTATCGATCGCGCGGTGATCGCGCCGACCCTCGTAAAGTCGTCATCAGTCCAGTCGGGCGTCGTTACATCGACGGCTGCTCCGGTGATGGTGCCGGCCGCGGCGAAACCTGTCTCACCTGCCGCGCAGAGCGCGCCGGTCATCCAGGCTGCACCGAAACTCTCTGAGAAAACGGAGCTTCCATTGAAAAACGAAGCGAGCGACGAATCATCGGCAAAGGGGCAAGCCGACAGCGAATCGACGATTCGCGTTCAGGTCGGACTTCTCGACAACTTGATGAATCTCGTCGGTGAAATGGTTCTCGTCAGAAACCAAGTTCTCCAGCACTCAAGCCGAAGCGAAGATCTCGCTTTCTTGAACCTGAGCCAACGTCTCGACGTCGTGACTTCCGAGCTCCAAGATCAAGTCATGCGTACGCGCATGCAGCCGATCGGAAACGTGATCACGAAGTTCCAACGTGTCATTCGCGATTTAGCCAAAGACCTCGACAAAAAGATTGATCTGACAGTTCAAGGAAAAGACACCGAACTCGATAAAACGCTTCTTGAAGCGATCAAAGATCCTCTCACGCACATCGTAAGAAACAGTTGCGATCACGGAATTGAAGCACCTGCTCAACGTCTTCAGGCAGGCAAGCCCGAAACGGGTCACGTTTTGATCAGCGCGTTTCATGAAGGCGGCCAAGTCGTTGTCGAGATCTCGGATGACGGCCGCGGCATGAACCGCGACAAACTTGTCCAAAAAGCGCTCGAGCGCGGCCTCATCTCCCAAGATGTCGCGGACAAAATGAGCGACAATGAAAAACTCAATCTCATCTTCCATCCGGGATTTTCGACGGCGACCCAAGTCAGCGCGGTCTCAGGTCGCGGAGTCGGCATGGACGTTGTGCGCACGAACATTGAGCGTATCGGTGGTTCGGTCGAACTTGCGTCCATCGAAGGTAGAGGTTCGACGATCCGACTCAAAATCCCGCTGACGCTCGCGATCGTTC
>CAJYIL010000154.1 GCA_913774795.1 Pseudobdellovibrionaceae bacterium | reverse complement strand
AATCCGGAGAGCATGGTTGTCCACTTCTCGCCGAGAGGTGCGCGAAGACCAAACAAAACCGTTTGATCGAACACGTCGCGCACTGAGATGAGCGACGCTGATTCGGGCGCACGCGTCCAGGCGCCTTGCAAGACGGCTGTCCACGTGTTTGTTCCGATCTCGAAAGAGCGCTCGAGACCCGCCACCGAATACTGCGACCATTCAGGCGTTCGCGGATTGTCGCCGAGCGGCTGATCGTAACGAGATGACGCCCGCACAATGCATTGACCTATCGCACGCGAAACAAAACCCGATACCGTACGTACCTTGTAGGCGACCGGCGTGATGTGAACCGGAGATAGAAGCTGATAGACGGCGTTGGGTGGAGCTTTCAACTGCGTGACATCGAGAACCGGTTCGAGCGCCGGCGTATCGGCGAGCCCCTCGTAGTACCCGAGAGCAAAATCTGCGATCTCGAGACGGAGTTGAGCGCGCGCCGCAACGTTGTTTCGACGAGCGTCGTTGAGCTCGACCGGGTTTTCGAATTTGTACTCCACGCGCGACGGGAGCTTGAGTTCAAATTCGTCAGTCCGGATCGGGAAGTTGGCGCGCCGAGGAAGCCAAGGGGACTTCACACCTGGCAAGAGCCACAAAGTTTGATACGGAATGTATGCGGCCTCGAGATCTTACTTATCTCCGCGGCGGCCGATGGCGACGGCGCCAGAGGCACGGGTCTCGGTCGCCAGAGGATCGCTCCAGTCTTTCATCGATGCGATATCCATGGGATTGAGGCCATCGGTGCCCTCCCATTTCATCGTCATATAACCAATGCGAAGCCAAGCGAACTTCGGATCGAGATCGAGGTAAAACGCGCGCGGGTCTAAGACCACGGAGTGCTGCCGACGATCTTCGACGGTCGTGCCGTAAAGGTAGGGATGAAACTGAAAGCTCACGCCTTCAGCCGCATCAAATCGCCGATCGTAATCGGTGGTAAAGTTCACTTCGTTTTGGTCGACGGGATACGGCTGGGGAGCCAAGAATGAAACATCGCGAATCGTGATTCGCGCAGTCCCGTCGTCGGCCGCCGCGTGCGAACTCGCGGCGATAACCAAAGCCAACACTCCCCACAATCCGAACTTCACGGCTTTCTCCGTTGAGTCTCGGCACTCGTTTTTCCGAAGGACCGACCGAGATCGCGCGACTCTTTGTTCATTTCGGGGAGCATCTTTCCCGCGAAGAAACCTAGCACGAAATCCCAAACGCTAGAGACCATCGCCGTCCGCGCGAGATGGAAGAAGCCGACAAACTCCGGGATATAAACGCGGCGACGACGTTCGATGATGGCCTCGACCAAACTCAAAACAGCTTCATCGAGCGGAGTGACGCGGCCGAGGAAGTTGGGTTCGGAGTCGAGAGCTTTTTTGAAGTAAGGCAGCTCCTCGTACTGATCGCGCACAAGATCGGTATCGACCCACGACGGATAGGCGACTCCGATCTCAACTCCATGCGAGCGAAGTTCGAGGCGCAAATTGTTTGCAAGATGATCGACGCCGGCTTTCGAGGCGCCGTAAACCGTAATGCCGGGAAGAGCGGGGAACGCCGATGCACTTGAGATGAGGAGCGCGTAACCGCGCGAATCAACCAAAGCTTCGTAAGTCGCCTTCATCGTACGA
>CAJYIL010000153.1 GCA_913774795.1 Pseudobdellovibrionaceae bacterium | reverse complement strand
TTTTTTATTTTCTGTCGCTCTAGAGGAGCCACGAAGTTAGATTTTTTTGATTCCGAGAAGGCGGCGGCCGCCGCGCCATGAACCGATTTGCTCACCCATACGGTCTTTCAAACGACCCAGGAGCTCGATCGCATCACGGCCCGTCGCTTCGACGGCGAAGATACCCTGTTGCGAGCTGAGGCGAAGCATTCCTTTGAATCCTTCTTTCGTGCGCGACAAGAGAGCGCGAGGCTCCGAATCGCTCGGAGCGCTGCCGAGGATGACGTCGAGGGTGCGGCTGATGGTCCCTTTTAAGCTGTGATCGGGTTCGAAACCTTTGAACTCAACTTTATCCATCATCAAATCCATGCAAAAACCTCCAGGCAATCTTCAGCGCAATATCAGTATTCCGCTCGAGTTCTGGGTTCCAAGCTACACGACCAAGCGCGCTGGCGGGTTCAAAATAGTGTCTAAAATTCTCAACAAGTTTGAAGCGACGAGAGGCAATGAATTGGAATTCACCGGCTTGATTGACGATTATTTCGTCAAAGCGTCAGTGACAGCCTTTAATAAACTGGCTCTATTTATGGGCTTTAGGTAGAAGCCAGAGCACCCGGCGGCGCGACAGCGCTCTTCTTCGCCCGGATTCGCGTGCGCCGTGAGAGCGAGAATCGGACCCGTAAAACCTTGCGCACGAATTCGGCGTGTGGCCTCGTAGCCGTCCATCATCGGCATACGGATATCCATGATGATGACGTCGTAGCGAATCGATTGCGAACGCGCGATCGCGACAACACCATTCTCGGCAACGTCGACTTGAGCACCGACCGACGCGAGGATTCGTTCGAACAACCGCTGATTATCAGCGGAGTCGTCGACGAGCAGGAGCCTCACACCGCTCAGCGATGAGTTCGCGGCCACTGGTTTTTCGTTTTCACCCCAAGCGCTGATGACAAAAGCCTCACAGTCAGAAGTGGGACCAATTCGAGAGAACTCGTACAAGTTTTAGTCTAGACGCATCCCCATACCACTGTCTCGCAAATACTTTATACGAGTGAACCGCTTTAGGCAGGACCTAGGTCCGAACTGTTTTGACTCACGTCTTTCACGACTTTGAAATCTCTAGGTAAATGCCGATGAGTCACGCATGACGGCTGCACGTGTATCGACTCCTTTGCCTGAACTCCACGAACGACTCGACGCCTTTAAACTGGCGGCCTCGAAAGTCATTCTCGATAAGGATCGCGAGATTCTTCTAACCCTGTGTTGCTTGATCGCCAACGGTCACCTGTTGATCGAAGACGTTCCGGGCGTCGGCAAGACGACACTCGTCAAGACTCTCGCTCGGCTTCTCAATCTTGAAACTTCGCGCATCCAGTTCACCAACGATATGTTGCCCGCTGACATTTTGGGCTCTTCGATCTTCGATGAAACAAAACGAACGTTTCTCTTTCACCGGGGACCGATCTTCGCCCAACTCGTTCTGGCCGACGAACTCAACCGCGCAACACCGAAAACTCAATCGGCCTGCTTGCAAGCGATGGAAGAGCGCAGGGTCACGGTCGATGGCGTCACTCATCATCTGCCCGATCCGTTTTTTTTGATCGCAACCCAAAACCCGCGTCAGCAGGTCGGCACTTATCCGCTCCCCGAATCGCAGCTCGACCGTTTCTTGATGCGTGTTGAACTCGGCTACCCGTCACGGGCCGCCGAAAAAGCTCTTCTTCTCGGAGAGTCGCGTTTGACGATGGTCGAAGATCTTTCGCCGGTCTTCGAGCCGCAGGATCTCCTAAGCATACAAGACGCTTCACGCCGCGTTCACGTGAGTGAGAACATTGTTTCGTACATTCAGGATCTCGTGGCCAAAACGCGCGAAAACGTCGCGGTCGGTCGAGGACTCTCACCGCGCGGCTCGCTTTGTCTCGTGCACGCAGCTCAGGCATGGGCGCTTTTGCAGAAACGACAGATGATTTTGCCTGAAGACGTGCAAGCGATCGCACTCGCAGTGATGTCTCACCGTTTAAATCCGGTCGACGATCTCTCAGGAGAAACCGGTGTTCGCATGGCCGAAGACATTTTGGCTTCGGTTCGCGTCGACTAAGTCACTCGCGATGGGACGACTGAACCGCATCTACATCTTGCCGACCGGATTCGGGATGACTTTCATCTCGGGCGCGCTCGTCATGATCTTAGTCGGCGCGTCTTATCAAAACAATCTCGTCATCATGCTCG
>CAJYIL010000152.1 GCA_913774795.1 Pseudobdellovibrionaceae bacterium | reverse complement strand
CTTAGCTGCCGCGCATCGACTTATTTCGCAAGGCCACGCGGTTGCTGCTGCTGAACTTGAAACGACCGTTCGACTCCTAAGCGACTTAAATTTTTACGGCTCTCACGAGATCACGACGTGCGTGAATCTAAAGACGGCCGATCGATCTTGGACATCGAACGTGCGCTCATCACGACGCTTTCACTCGTCGATTATGGCGAATGACTATGAAACGTCGCAGTGGCATCGCGAATCCGACTCGTATTCTTACGCTAGCGGCGAAAACAGTGATTTTTCAGGAGGAAGATATTGGCAGCAGTTCGGGAAGAGCGAGATGTCTTGTGAGTCGAGCCTGAACACGATCGCTGTGTCGGCTAATCAGAGTGTCTATTCGGTGAATCTATCTCAGTTGGACGCTTTGACTTTACGGTGGATTCAATCGATTGACGTCGCACGAATGGCGCGTACCGAGGTGCCGATGTTCCCGACATTCGGGAGCCCATATTACGGTCAGTAACGTGGAGGGAGGGACGGTGCATCTGGCCACGGAGGAGTGACTAGCTCCTCACGGATGTGGCCAGTTTCTTAGCTGACCGTCCCTATCTATTTTGGTTAGTGATTCCGGAAAGTAAGGGCCTCTCCAAATGGAAAGGACCTACCTACCGATTAACGCTTGAGCTGGATCACTTCGCCGAGGAGTTCGTCGGTCGTCGTGATTGTCTTCGCGTTGGCTTGGAAGCCGCGCTGGTTCTGGATCAGGTTCACGAATTCCATCGCGAGATCGACTGTCGAACGCTCGAGCGATTTCGCCGAGAGTTTACCACGACCTGCTTGACCCGACTTACCGATCGACGGCGTGCCTGAGTCACGAGCTTCTTTCAAACGGTTGTTACCGACTTTGAAGAGAGCTTCTGGGTTTTCGAATTTCGCGAGAGCGACTTGAGCCAAGTCTTGCGCTGTACCGTTCGAGTAAAGTGCGGTCAACACGCCCTCGTCGTTGAACGAGAGGTTGTTGATCGTACCCGCCGCCGCACCGTCTTGGTGCCAAGTGATGAGATCCGATTCTTTACCGTACTGTTTTGTTCCGTCGATGCCTTTGCCTTTGTCAGTCGTGATCGCATCACCGAATGACAATTTGATCTGTTGGTTGGCCATCGCGCCGCCGGCGAAGTTGAAGTTCTGCTTCGTCGTCTTTTGAGTGTCGAGTTTACCGTCAGTCGTGAACGTGAGTTCGGCTTGCATGACTTCCGAGTATTCGCCTTCTTTTCCGCCCGTGACTTCTTTGCCTTCGCACATTCCGTGGACTGTCCACTGACGGTCTGCGGTTTTGTTGAAGAACATCGTCATCAAGTGCTTTTGACCTTGAGAATCGTAGATCTCAACGCCTGTCGAGTAGTTCGATGTTCCGTGTGGATCTTTTGGATCGAACGGTTTTCCCGGAGTCACGCGTGAATCGAGGTTCAAATCCATTTTCAATTCAGTCGTCGCTTTTGCAGGAATCAAAGCGCGTGGGAATTTGATATCCGCGAGTTTGTTAACGATCTGGCCTTTGTCGTTCGACTCGAAGCCTTGAACGCGTTGGTTATCGTTTGTCGTGAGATAACCGTCTTTATCGAAGTGGAAGGAACCATCACGTGTGAACGACTCACCGTCTGATCCGCGAGTGACGAAGTAACCGTCGCCCGAGATCGCGAGGTCTGTCGCCTTCTCAGTTGCGTCGATGTTACCTTGCGAGAGGATTGGGTTCACGGCACCGATCTTTACCCCGCGGCCGATTTGGTTACCGCCGAGAATCCCTTTGAGTGATTTCGAGATAATGTCTTGGAACTCTGCGCGGCTCGCTTTGAAACCGACAGTGTTTGCGTTTGCGATGTTATCTGAAACGACGCCGAGTGCTTCACCTTGTGCTGTTAAGCCGGAAACACCTGTGTAAAGAGACGAAAGAATCGCCATACGAACCCCTCCTAAGGCTTAGCCACGTCAATCAGTCGGTGGCTTGGAGAGCTTCCCCGGTAGTCGTCCGGAGACCAGCTCAGTTTCGCTCGTGAAAGTAGTCGACTCTCACTTGCGTTAGTCTCTCTCGCCCTCATGGCTCGATCGACAAATTCAGTTTCTAACGGTGTGACTCATTCCGCAATCCGTCTGGTTCATTTCTCGCGAAGTTCTGTTTCTTCGTCAGATCGGGGAAGTTTTTGCCGACGCGGCCGCCACGTAAAATCGCGGCGGCATTGAGGCCAGTCAGATTTTTCCTGCGACCAAAGCTCTAGTGTCCGTAGGCCTTCAGGACGTTTTTCACGGAAGGCCGCTCACGCATCAGGTTTAAATGTCTTTCGATCGAAGAAAGTTTCGCGGCTGGGTGCTTGAACTTCTCGAGCCACGTCTCCATCACGAATAAATAGAAGTCTGCGACCGTCGGCGCACTCCCGGTGAGATACGCGTTTCTCCGAAGTGCCTCATCGACGATCTCGAATTTCTTCGAGAGGATCTGCGCGGCTTCTTGTTTGGTTTCGCTCGTCGCTTCCGGATGAAAATAAGGCGCAAACGATTTATGAATTTCGCTCGTAATGAATCCGAGCCATTCCATCGTGTGATAGCGCTTCATTGTTCCGGCGGGAGCGATCAAATTCGCGTGCGGATATTTGTCAGCGATGAAAGGGAGAATCGCCGTGTTCTCGGTGAGACGTTCTCCGCTCTCAGCGATGTCGAGAACAGGAACAGACCCTTTCGGGTTGATGTCGTAAAAGCTGCGATCACCGACTCGGTGAGTTTTGAGATCGACTTTTTCAATCGAGTAATCGGCCTTCGCTTCTTCGAGAGCAATGTGAGATGCCATCGAACAAGCACCTGGAGAATAATAGAGTTTGGTTTGCATATGGAGACTCCTTCAAGTGCTAGGTTGCTCGCGACCCTCAGCGAAGTCGCGTGAAATCCCATTCACAAAATTTCGACCTTACTCGCCCCGTCATCGGCCAAAGCCGCAAGGCGTCTCGTTGATTTTCGAGCTGAGGTGCGGTTCAAATGAGTCTATGAAGAAGATCGCTTTGCTTGCCCTCTTGCTCTCGGCTTGCGCCACCGAACCCGTCTCTCCGATCCTCGGAATGTCTGAGACGAGCAAGAGCTCGACCGCAAACGAGCCATCTCGCGAGCTCGGTGACGCGAAGAATGTGGTCCTTCACCCGACTCCGACGAAACCCAAATTCATCAATGGCGATCTCTACTCGGTCATCGCAAAATCCGTGGCGCCATCGCCTGCACCGGGGTCGATCGAACAGCGCGCCGATGAATTGAATTTGCTGAGTCTCCAAGAGATGCGAACAAAAGCGGACTGCGACCGCGCAGCCACCGAGGTGAAGGTTACGCTCGCAAACTTCTTCGGCGGCCCGAAAGGCTCCTTGACCAACGCCCAGATCGAAAAGCTGGCACCCTTCTTCGAACAAATCAGAAACGATTCCGACTTTTTCATTCAGCGATTAAAAACCGAACGGGGTCGTAAACGCCCTTTTCAATATATAAAAGATGTCGAACCGTGCGTCGCGCGTGAGGTGACGCCGGCTTACCCAAGCGGCCACGCGACGCTGTCGCGCCTTTACGCTCTCGTTCTGAGCGATATGTACCCATCCAAGACCAAGGAGCTCCTCAAACGCGCCGACGTGATCGCAGAAGACCGAGTACTCTCTGGCATGCATCACCGAAGCGATATCATCGCTGGGCAAGCCCTGGGCGAACGTCTGTACAAGGAGTTCTCGAAGTCGCCCGAATTCAAAAAAGAACTCTCTGAACTCGAGCGTGTCACGACCAAAGTCGCACGTTAATCGATTCGCATCGCAAAATCTGGCTGACGCCCGAAGGCCCCTGTCTAACCGTTAGACATCCCAAACACATTCCAGCCCTAGAGCAGCCGGTCTCGGGCTTGCTCTTCTCAAGCGTATGGGAAAATTCGCTCTTGCGCTCGTGATGCTCTTCCTTTCGCCTCTGGCTCAGGCCGATGCCATCGAGCAGTGTCTGAATCACCTTGCGGTGAAACGCGCCCACCCGACGGGGCCCATCGTTCACCCCACCATGCAGTTTCGTCTGGCGAATGAATCCGAGATGACCGCACGTTGCGATGAGCAGGGCGACATGGCGGGCATCCGAAAAGCCCTTCGCTACCAGGTCGCACGCTGCGCGATCAAAGACGTTAACGACAAGCCCCAAATGAAACTCGGCTGCAAGATGTATCAACGTGATGAGTGGTGCACGCAGACTAACAAACGCATGCTCGAAATCGCCAACGCATCTCCCGATGTTCGCACCTACCTCAATCGAATCCGTTTGGAGTTCGACTGGTATAAGAGCCTAGGTTTCCCACAAGATGAAACGCGCTTTAAGAAAGGCGACGTTCAGTTCACGGGATACTTCACGCCGGTGCTTCAAGCGTCGCGCGTTCGTCAGGGCGCTTTCCAATACCCGGTCTACGCGACTCCTCCAGAGCTCGTTCAGATTCCCGACAACGCGCCGGCAAACTGTGGCGTTTCACTTCAAGGTCGCCCGATGAAGTGGTGTCGCAAAAATCCGAACGGAACTTATTCGCCCTTCTACACTCGCCGCGAAATTGAAAATGGCGCACTCGCCAATCGTAATCTCATTTTCGCTTACTTGGCCGATCCGATCGAACTCGATTCGATGATGATTCAAGGTTCGGCAAAACTTGAAGTGCTGGAGATAAACGGAACAAAGACAATGGTGGCCGCGAACTTCGGAGCCAAGAATGGTCGCACTCTGCGCATGCTCGGGAGCGTCGTGAAGTGCGGCGGGGGAAGAGGCTCTGACTACTCGAACATCGAAGGCATCAAGCGCTTCTTAAAAGCCGATCCCGTTCGCGCGCGCAAGCTGATGTCGTACGATCAGTCCTACGTGTTTTTTAAGCCCGAAGCTGAAGGACCTTACGGTTCAGAAAAAGTTCCGGTCGTGGGTCGCCATTCGGTTGCGGTTGATCGCGATCTCGTGCCGCCAGGCGCTTCGATGTTGATCGATGTGAATAAATTTGGCGGAGCACCGTCTTGCCCACGTATCTCGACCTTCGCTCTCGCGCAGGATACCGGCGGAGCGATTCGCGGAGCCCATGTGGATTGGTATTTTGGTGCAGGCAAACTCGCAGGAGATATCGCCGGCAAGATGAATAACGCCGGCGGCTTCTACGTCGCGGTTCCTCGGGGTGCTGGCAAATCGGTCTGCAATTGATCGAACTAAAGAAAGATCTGCAGCTGAACTTCAGGATGCATCGAGAAATCGTAGCCCGGTTCGCCGCCGCTTAACGAGACGATCTGATTCGTTCTGAAAAGTCGGCTCAGTGTTCCTGACGTCAACGTTTGCGAGAAGCCGAGCTGAACGAGAAAGTGCGACGATCGATGATGAACCGAAAGACCCCAGTGCATCTCGGGATAGGTGTAGTTCACGCCGAGAACACCGAGCTCAACGAGAAAACCGAATCCGGCCGGTAGCCGGAGTTCGTGGAGAGTCGAGAGCGAAAACTGAAAGGCGTCACTGTTATACGGCTCTCGTCTCAAAGAAAAGGGCGCGGTCTCGTCAAAAAAGTTCATGAAATTGAAAGCGACGTCGAGACTGTAAAAGTCGGCGAGATCGCGCTTCACAACAAATGAAGTGTTAAGCGCCTCCATTTGATAAGCGCGATCGCCGAATTTACCGGTCTTCAAATACATCGCTTGAATGGCCCAATCCGTTAGACACGACTCCCCGCTTGTCTCGAGACAGCCGCGACCTCTCACGATGGCGCTGTACATGTTGTACGTTTTGTAAAGCCAAGGGCTAGACGCAAACGTGATGTCTTTCGTGACGCCGTAGCCAAGAATATAATTCCCGAGCGTCACGCCGTTCTTGGGGAGTGTTTGCGTCGTCGGTGTGAGGTTATGCCCGAGAACGATCGAGCGTGACGAATCGTCAGCGTGCGTGATCAGGCTAAGAAGAAAACAGAAAATCAACGACATGAAAAATCGAGTTCAGCCATTTTGGATTCGCCTGTTTTCGTATCCCAATAACGAAGGGCTCCGCCGAAATGGCCGTGACCCAAATCTTTGAATGCGTCGCCTTCAAGCCCTGTCAGGAAATTTACAATCGATCCTTTACGCGTTTGCGTCGGCAGCCTCAGGCTTAGAAAAAGAGCTCGGGCTCCGTCAACTGTTCCACGAAGAGTCGTCGTGGGGATATTGATTGGCGCCAATTCCGCGCGTGTTTCAAGTTCTGCTCTCACGCTATCGGCGAACACTTGTTTATTCGCAGCTTCGGTGACCTGAATTTCGCTTAGGATCCCTTCGGCCCACACTTGAGCTGACTCACCAGCAAAGCGACCCGAAACTGAACATCCCGTTTTTGCTCTCGACTGAAAACGAATGCCACCGAGGTCAACTGAGCAATTGGTGCCCGCCGAAACTGAGAGACCACTCATCTGAATTTCGATCGACTGACAACTCAGTTCCAGGCATTTCGATTGGCCAATCTTCCAGCCAGGGTATGACGAGTCGAAGATCGCGCCCGTTTCGGGATCAGAGAAAATCTGAATCTCGGTCTCTTCGTAGCCGCAGGAGACTCTTAACGAGAAAGGCCATTTGCGATCTGGCTGTTGAAGGCGATCGGATCGAAGACCCACGACCGCTTCAAGTTCGTAACTGCCATCGGGCTTTGAGGGTCTGTATCCGGGGCCGCCTTGCGGTCCTGAGCCTTGGGTGTAATCGATGTGTCGGGCGTTGCAAGAGAGCAAGCCGAAGCTGAGAAGGATGAGAACGAACGCACGCATGACTCGAAGTCTAAAGGAATTCAGACCCGCTCTCGAGCAGTCGTTAGCAATCTCGACTTAAGCCATGACTGTCGAATCAATATTCGTGAAGACGTTTTCTTTCATCGCCGCGCGGTCCATGACCGTGACGACGGTGCCGTTCTTCACGCTGACGATCAACGCTGAGTTATCCGTGAGAACCAGCGTATCCTTCGAACCTTTGGCCGCGGCTTTGGCCACCGCGTTCTCGATCGATTTCATTTGATCGGCCGTGTACGTGATTCCGCGCGAGTGCATGCGCTCCAGGGAGTGGTTTGAGAACTTCAGCGATGAACCTGGCTGAACGCGCGCGCCGTCCATCGGCATTTGCGCGGCGATTTGCCCAAGCTTCGTATCGGAGGCGCCCGGCGTCTTGGCCAGCGCTTCTCCGAGAGCGTTTCTGAAGTCTGCGCCCGCCGATGAGTTCGGTGCATTCGTCGGCTTGCCAGCGGGCTGTGCACCACCGACTCCCCCGACTCCGCCCGCACTGTTGATCGCGTTCGCTAAGTTATTTAGTGCCATTACTTCATTTCTTTCTCGAGTTTATTCAGCATGCCTTGAGCCATCGGAACATCGGCGATGTTCCCGATCGTAGCTGGATCGACGTCTTCCGCCGGCGGAATCTCCGCGTCGTTCGTCGCCATCTTAGCTCCTGGTGTTCCGGGCATCGGAGCGGCCGTAGCTGCTTTCGCTTGCGAGTTCGCCATTCCGAGCGCGGCTTTCGCCATCGCATCCTGCATCGCACCTGGCGCCGTATTGATCGCGCCCGCTTTCAGAGGAATCGGTTGCGCCGTTTGCTGGGCCGCGACTTCGTCTGCTGGAGCTTCTTCGATCTTCTTCACTTCGCTCATGCGAACTTGTTTCTTACCGACCATCAAGATCGGACCATCTGCACCGAAGTTCATTCCGGTGATGCGGCCTTCGAAGTTCGTTTTCGCGTAAACTTTTTGACCCGATGAAGCGGTCGCTTCGATCGTGAATTTGTAATCGCCCGCGCGAGCCGGTGTTCCGTCTTCCGCCAAGCCATTCCACTCGATCGTATTCGAGCCTTTCTTCAACGTCGTCGCGTTCAAAGTGCGAATCAGATTTCCCGCTCCGTCCTTCACGGTGATCTTCGCCTTTTGCGCGTCACCCATGAGGTCGAACGAGATATCGTGCTTCGTATCGCCTTTCACACGCGTGACGACCGAACCGTCGCCGCTCACCTTTTTT
>CAJYIL010000151.1 GCA_913774795.1 Pseudobdellovibrionaceae bacterium | reverse complement strand
ATGCTAAGTAATGCGAAAGATCGGGCAAAAGGTAAACGAGGCCCAAGAGCCAGCTCGGCAAAAGCGCCAATCCCATGTAATCGCGAGACGGAATGAGCATGTAAAGAAACGGGAGACGTTCTTTTTTCCACCAGCCCACCGTTACCAAACCAATCAGCCCGCTGACCGCACCACTTGCGCCCACCAACGGCGAATACGAAATACCGGAAAGCGCCGAGTAACAAGCCGCTCCCGCCAAGCCGCCGATGATGTATCCGACCGCGACAAAACTGCTCCCCAGTTGCACCTCGACGAAGCAACCGAAGATCATTAAAAACATCATGTTCCAAAATAGATGCGCGAAGCCTGCGTGAGCGAACTGATAGGTAAACCAATTCGCCCACTCCCCATGCACACGGCTGAGGCCAAATCGATAAGACGGGTTGCCGTCTTGGATCTTCATGAATTCTTTCAGGCGCTCACGCCACTGGGCGATCGCGACCTCATCCCCGCCAAACTGAAATGTCTGAGCCCGCGCCATGAACGAGTTGTTACGCATGGCAAGCCCGCCTAACGCTTCAAGCGAAAGCTTCTCATGGTGCGACGCCTGGCGGGCGAGAGCTCGAAGAGTTTCGGAGAAACGCGCCGGCTCTTTCTCGATCATCGATGCGAAAGCCGAGCCTTGCGTGTGGATGAATGAATCATCTTCGAGAAATTTATCGATCGCCTCATCGGCGCGGTTGTAGGCATTTAACGTCGCAGCAAAAACAAACACGTTGATCAGCAAAAGCAAGTACGTGATCGGCGCTCGGATTGGTGAAAGGATGCCCGCAAGGTAAGGGATGATCACTTCTTCGCCCTCTTTTTCGCCGGTAATTTGGTCGGCAGACGAGTCACCGAAAAGTCAGAGCGGATTTCGCGGGCGATCTCCTCGAAGCCATCGGCGCTCGCGGGTGCGCGTACCTGATCATCTTGAGCGTGATCGAAATAGGTTTGTAAGTAGCTGAGGGCCATTTTGGTTTGGCCTGAACGATAAGCCGCTACGATGAATGATTTAGCCGCCTGTGGATCGAGAGACTCGCCTTCCCCCATCTTGAAGCCGACTTCGATCGTTTTATCCCAGGCTTTGAACTCGTTATATCGAGCCATCAGCTTTCGGCCGACATAAAACCAGCCGTCGTCGCCCGCATCGGCATCCGACCAATTCTCACGAACCTTCGTGAGCTCTTTTTCGGTTTGCGCCAAATCGATGAGTTTGGCTCTCGCCTCGTTGGTGAAGACGTCTTCTTTTTGGCTTAAGGCTTCTAATTGCTTCATGCCGCTGCTAGGCGAGACTTCGATTGCGATTAAGGCCTCAACGTATGCTTGCGAAGACGAATCCGGCATTTCGTTTTTCAGTTCGCGAAGTTTATCGGCCTTCAAACGATCGGCACAAGTTTCGCCTCGAATGTAGGCGAGAGTTACATCCGGATCGCCGAGCAAAACTTTGTCGTGCTCGACATCGGCCGCTAAGAGGTCGCACGACGCGCGCGCGTGAACTGAGCAACCCATTTCACCCGTTTCATTTTGGCAAAACCAGCGGGAGAGCGCGACTCGCTGGTCGCCGTCGAATCCGCCAATCGCGGCTTTCATCGAAAGACGTGATTCGGCCTTTCGATTGAGCGCCCAGAGCGTCTTCATG
>CAJYIL010000150.1 GCA_913774795.1 Pseudobdellovibrionaceae bacterium | reverse complement strand
TCTGTTCTTTACGTCGTTACCGACGTCGACCGACATCGACTGGACCTTCAGCTCGTGCTGAGCCAAGCTCGACTTCAATTCGTGCAAACCCTTTTCGATCAGATGCTTCGCCGATTCGCTTTCGGTTAACATCTGAACGTTCACTTTGCCGTTTTCGACGTTCACGCGGAGTTGGATGGTGCCCATGCCTTCGGGCTTCATTTCCATCTTCATCTCGCCGCCGCCGCGCTTGACCATGATCTGCGCTTGCTTGATCAGGTCCTTCACGTTCTCTTGCTCGTCTTTCGGCGTCGCTTGCTTGCCCATCATCATGTCGGCAGGCCCGTTCACCGCTTTCGGCTGCTCAAGACGCGTGGTTTGCGAAAGCACGTTCTGAGGATCTGTTTTGAGATCCGTCTTCAACGATTCTTTCGAAGTCTCCGCGACATCTTTCTTCTCAGCTTTCGAAATTTCCTCAGCGAACGCTGATTTCAACGACTGCTTTGTTGAAACCGCAGGCCTCTCCTCTGCTTGTTCACCGAGAAGATCCGCGAGATCGCCGTCGCCCTGAGACTGGGCCTGCGCCACCGCTGCCGGTTGCGCGCCCAAGCCTAGAGCGGCTAACAAATCCACATCGCTCGCATCTGAATCCACAGCCGAAACGTCAGCATCGAGATCGACGTCGACATCACCGACTTCAGAAACGTCAGGCCCTTGCGACATCATCTGCGCCAGTGCGAGATCCATCGCTTCGAGATTCTTCTGCACTTGCGCCGGGTCGGCCTTCTTGAAAAAGGCGTCGTTCATGTTATCGAGTGACGTCGAGAGTTTGCGGAGCGAGTGATCGCGAGGCGACATGACGTCGAAATTCACGTCGCTATCGAGTCCCGCAAGCTTCTCGTTCACGATCGAGTCACCCGTGGTTTTCAAAAGATCTTGATAGAGCGCAGTCGCTTTCGCCTCTCCTGCCGCATCGAGATCCAGATTCGCCATCAGTTGACCCATCGATGCTTCCGGCGCTGCATTCAGCGCGGAGTCATCGAGTTGCGCAAAGGCCGCCATGAGTTTTTCCGGCGGAATGCCGAGCTCATCGTTCATCTTCTGAACGAAGTTCTCCATCGCTTCTTGGCGAGTGAGTCCTTCATTGGCTTTCATTTGCGCAAGATCGGCCGCCGTCTCGGTCATCGGCATTCCGTCTTTCAACTCTTTCGACGCGCCCTTTTCGAGCGAGGCTTTCGAGAAGAAATCCGGGAGCTTTACGTCATCACTGCCCGAAGGCTTTTCGACGACGATCGGAGCCGTTTCATCTTGCGAAGCCGGCACGCGTACGGTTGGTTGAGGAATAGGCGATGCTGAAGACGAAACGGCGTTCTCGCGAACCTCGCTTCTCTTCTCATCGCGTTCGTCTCGCGCGCGTCGTTCTGTACGACGTGCTTCGAGGCGACGTTCTCTTAAGTCAGATTGGGAGCTTCGAGAGTCCTTCTCGCGTTCGGCTGAACGAGAATCTTCGCGATTGAGATCGCGACCAGATTGTTTTCGTTCAGTGCGTTCAGGATTCTTTTGGCTCGCTTCTGACTTCGCACCCAGTAACTGCTCGGCAAATCCTTTGTTTTCTGCCGTCTCAGTCTTCCGCTTCGCTGTTTGTTGCGGAAAAGGGCGCGCATTGTCAGCGCTGAGACCCTTGATCAAACTTCTTTACTCCTTCCATCCATGGCGGGCGCTTAGAGGCCCTACGGTGTAAACAACTTCGCTTCTATTCAGTTTTATTCTCAGCATCGCTGCCGGCGTCTTCCGTGCTGGCTGGCGAACGCTGATAGCCTGTGAGCATCTCCGACAATCGGCGCGCTTTCTCAGGCTTCAAAGAGTTCATGATCTCAGCCGCGGACTTCTTCTTCATCTTGTCCATGACTTCGACCGCGAGATCCTCGTTCAATGACTCTATCACTTTCGCCGCTTGTTGAGGCTTCATCGTCGAGTAAAACTGGACGAGCTTCTCAACTTTCTCCTGATCAACCTCGACTCTCGTCTTCAAGGTCTTCGAGATATCGGCGCGCATCGATTCGAGTTGTTTAATCTTCGAATCGAGTTCTGCTTTCTGCTTTTGCAATTCCTCTTCCAACTTCGCGAGATCGGCCTCGCGCAGATCGAGTTCTTTCTTGCGATCATTCAACTTGTTGAAAAAG
>CAJYIL010000149.1 GCA_913774795.1 Pseudobdellovibrionaceae bacterium | reverse complement strand
GAAAGACTGGAATCTCGATCCTAACTCATGGGCGATCTTAGGTCGAAGTGCCGGCGCGCAGATTGCGGGAGTCGTCGCCTACACTCTTCACGGCACCGATCGCCCAAAAGGCTTCATCTCCTTTTACAATCCCACCGATCTTGTCTTTGGTTACGAAGTCGGTCAGGAAGAAGACATTCTCCGTTCACGAACTCTGCTCCGAAATTTTCTCGGTGGAAAACCTCAGGACGCCACGAGCCTTTATGAATCGGCGTCGGTCATGAAATCCGTAACGCCCGATGCGTGTCCCACACTCTTGATCCATGGCGAGCGAGATACTCTCGTCTGGGTCAAGCATACACTGAGGCTCGCGACCGTTTTGGCTGAGAACAAAGTCGACACCAAGATCGTTCTTTTCAAATTCGGTCCTCACGGTTTCGATTTCTTTTTCAACGGCCCCGAAGCCCAAGCCTCAACCTTTGAGATCGATCGATTCTTAGACCGAGTGTTGCCGCTTTAACGCAAGACAAGCCCTGACGAATTCGTTAATTTGAGCGCATGAAGTTTAACGGGACCTGGCCCGAAACCTTATCGATTCTCCGGCACGGACAAAGCGCTGGTAACGTCGCGCGCGATTTGGCTGAGTCGAAGTCGTCAGACGTGATTGAAATTGAATTTCGCGATGTCGATGTTCCACTCTCTGAGCTCGGTCACCATCAAGCTCAGGCAATCGGTCAGTGGTACGCCGAACAGCCGGCGCATAAAAGACCGACGATCATTCTGTCCTCCCCCTACAAACGAGCGCTTCAAACGGCCGAAGAAGTCTCCAAGGCCATCAACGTTGAAGTTGTGTTCGACGAGCGATTGCGCGAGCGGGAGTTCGGCGTTCTCGATCGACTGACCAGTCGCGGGATCCGCGCCAAATTTCCGATGGAGGCCGAACTTCGTGCGCGTCTGGGCAAGTTCTACTACCGACCGCCCGGCGGTGAATCATGGACAGATGTTCTCCTCAGACTTCGATCCGTTCTCGATTCACTGGCTCGCGACTACGCGGATCAACGCGTGCTGTTGGTCTGTCACTCCGTCGTAATTCTCTGCCTGCGTTATCTCTTCGAAACAATGACTGAAGAACAGGTTCTGAGGCTAGAGCGAGAGGTCGATGTCGCCAACTGCTCCCTCACGACCTACCGTTTCGAAGGCAAGAAAGGCACAGCCGGTCAGCCGATCCTAGAGACCTTTAATTTCGTTGCGCCGCTCAAAGATTCACACGAGCGCGTGACGTCTGAACCCGATCGTCAGTAACGTGAAGACCTCAAACCAAACAATGAGGTCTTCTTTACATGATCTATGATTTGACGATTCCTCCTTCGATCAAAGCTCTCAAAAACCTCTCTTCGATTCTCGAAAAAGGGGCGGCCTACGCTGACGCGAAAAAAGTCGGCGCCGACGTTCTTCCGAACGCACGCCTTGCGATCGATCAGTTTCCTCTCTCTCGCCAAGTGCAGATCGCGTGCGACACCGCGAAACTCGGCGCTTCGCGCTTGAGTGGGGTCGCCGCCCCTTCAAACGAGGACAACGAGAAAACGATGGGCGAGTTACAAGCGCGCATCGCTTCGACAATCAAATACCTCGAGTCGTTGAATCGCGACCAATTCAAAGAAGCCGCAACCCGCACGATTTCGAACAGG
>CAJYIL010000148.1 GCA_913774795.1 Pseudobdellovibrionaceae bacterium | reverse complement strand
TACATGGACGCCGTTTTCTAAAAAGAATTTGGCGATCTCGTAGTGCGTGCGCGTGGTCGACGCCACCGTGACCGCATCGACGCGGCCAACGAGAGATTTATAATCTTCGATTGCTTCGACGCCGAGCTCAGTCGCGACGACTTTTGCGCGCTCAGGAGAGGCGTCACAGACGCCGACAAGTTCGGCTTCTTCGGTCAAAGCCTTGTACTTCTGGGCGTGGAAGCGACCGAGGTAACCAACGCCAACAACGGCACAACGAAGTTTTTTCGGGGATGAAGCCACCTGGGGCCTCCTTAAATTCGCGAGGCTGAGCGATCCTTTAGATCGCAAGCCCGCGGCTGGAATTTTTGATCGAATTGACGAAGTACTGAATGTTCTCGCTTGGCTTACATTCGGCTTCGATGCGCGCAAGCGATTGCTCGACCGTGCCGCCGCCTTTGGTAACGATCCGGATCGCGCGATTGATCGATTCGATATCTTCTTTCGCGAAACCCGCGCGGTCGAGACCGATCGAGTTGCACGCGCGCATGACCGCGTATTTGCCTTGTGAAATCGTGAACGGGAGAATGTCTTTGTTCACGGCGGAGTCACCTGCGACGAACGAATATTTGCCGACTCGACAGAATTGGTTGAAACCGCACATTCCGCCTGTCTTGACGTGATCTTCAAGAGTCACGTGGCCTGCGAGCTGATTCGAGTTGGCGATGACGACGTGATCACCGAGCTCGCAATCGTGAGCGATGTGTGAGTACGCCATGATGAGGCAGTGGTTACCGATGCGCGTGATGCCCGACTGTTTCGCCGTCGCGCAGTTCACGGTGACAAATTCACGAAACGTGTTGTGATCACCGATGATCAATTGAGTCGGCTCGCCTTTGTACGACAAATCTTGCGGCGGACCGCCGACGGCCGCACCGGCCTCGAAAGTGTTATTGCGACCGACTTTCACGACACCGTGGCGGTTGCCGATGACCACGTGTGAAGCGAGATAGCAGTTATCGCCTAAAGTGACGTCGCCTTCGAGAACACAGAAAGGGCCAATCGTGACGCCGTCACCGATCTTCGCCTTTGGTGAAATAACAGCCGTCGGATGAATTGTATGACTCATAGTGCAGAACCCTCAAGAGCGAAGACCTTCGCGATCACTTCCGCTTCGCAGGCCACCTGGCCTTCGACTTTGGCGGTGCACTTGATCACGAGGATACCGCTGCGGTCTTTTATGACCTCAGCTTCGAGACTCAATGTATCGCCCGGAACAACGGGACGACGAAAGCGTGCATCGTTCACGCCGGCGATCGCGACATCGAGTTTCGCGCCACCTGGCTCGGCGACGGCCAACGCCGCACACTGAGCCATCGCTTCAATTTGCAGAACACCCGGCATGACCGGACGATGTGGAAAATGCCCCGGGAAGAACGGCTCGTTAAACGTGACGTTCTTCGTTGCGCGGATTTTGCGACCGACGCGCGACTCACTCTCGGGCTTATGAAGCTCGTCGACGCGATCGACGAGCATGAACGGAAAGCGGTGCGGGAGAAGCTTCAAGATGTCGACGGCCGTATAAACTGGTGTTGCCATTTGAAACTCTCCCGTCCCGGTTACTTCTTCGATTCGAAATCTTTTACGACTTCGTCAGTGAGATCGTCGTCTTTTTGCGCCCACAGAACCGACTGCTCCGATTTTTCGAGAACCATCGTATAGCCTTTTGCTTTCGCAACACGGCCGATCGCCGATTGAAGCTTGTCGATGATCGGACCTGTGAGGTCGCGTTCTTTTTTCTGGATGTTCATTTGCGATTCGCCGACTTCTTTTTGGAACTTCATCATTTCTTGCTGAAGTTCTTGAGTCTTCTTCGCGCGAACGTCGTCAGAGAGAGCGACTTTTTTCTTTTCGAGATCTTCGCCCATCTTTTTGATGTCGGCTTCTTTCTTCTGGAGCTCCGCTTTCTTCGCGTTGAACTCTTTCTCCAAGTCTGACTTCGCTTTTTTACCAGCCGAAGTTTCTTGGATCGCCTTTTGGAGATCGACGTAACCGATTTTTGCGTCAGCCGCTTGCGCGCGAACGCCGAGACCGAGAACCAATGCTGCAAGTACAAGTTTAGACGTCATTCATGACTCCTTCGTTAAACGAAACAATTAAAACGGTGCACCAATTGCGAACTGGAAGTTGACCGCGGGCTCGTCGGCGCGACGAGCGATCGGGAAACCCCACTCGAAGCGGAGAGGGCCGATCGGCGAGAACCACCGGAAACCAAAACCCACGTCGCTTCGGAAGTCTTCGAGCTTCAGAATATCGTCGGCGTTACCGACGTCGTAGAAGAAGACGCCGCGAATGCCGGCCTCTGAGATCAACGGGAATTCGAACTCGAGGTTGTAATAGAACTGCTGCGTGCCGCCGTAAGGCAACAGAGCTTTCGCGCCCGCGAGCGTATCGCCCTGGTCTTGACCGAGAGCCGTACCACCCGGGCAACCCGCGTAGTCGCCCGTGTAGGTGCCGCGGTAACAGCTGTAGATCTTTGGCGAGAACTTGCGACGACCGACTTCAAACCAGTTGAAACCACGAAGTGAGTTCGCGCCACCCAAGAGGAACAATTCGTTGAACGGAGGCGGATTGTTCGGGTCGTTCGAGTTTACGAAGCCGTAGTTCAAGTTGTTACGGAACGTGAGGCCCCAGAAGATCGGCTTATAGTAACGAGCCGTCACGAAGCCCTTCGTGAACTTACGGTCTCCACCAAGACCCGCGTATTCGATCGCGCCTGATCCGTACAAGCCGTCTGACGGATTGAAACGGTCGTTTCGCTTATCGTATTCGAGCGTGAACGTCGCTGATGACGTGAGACCGTTTCCGTTCCCTGGAGGATTCGTGAAGCCGTTCGTGATGTCAGGCACCGGATAGATCGCCGGATCTCCGTAAACCGGATC
>CAJYIL010000147.1 GCA_913774795.1 Pseudobdellovibrionaceae bacterium | reverse complement strand
GCCTTTCGTTTTCAAAATTTTTGGCGGGAGATCGCCGCTCTGATGAGTGGCTGTTTCGTCGAGATCTTGAGCGAGCTTCGCGGCGGGCACCATCGAGACCAAGAAGCTATCGAGGCGCTCGACCCATTCGGGCTTTAAACTCGCGAATTGAATCGCCGACCGAGTGTCGGGATTTTCGAGGTTGCTGACGACCTCATTGAGGAGTCGCTCTTTCCAGGGCGTCCAGGCCTCGGGGTTGGTCGCTCGGATATCGACGATTGTAAACGTCGAGAGCAGGGCGATCCGCTTTTTCGCGACACCTTTCGCCGACAACTTTGCCCAGGTTTTGGGGGAGGCTGGATTTTCTTTGAAAGCGGCACTCGAAAGTATTAAGTGCTCTTCGACGATCCAGGCGACGTCTCGGATGAAGCTCGTCGTTTTTCCGAAGGCTCTGAGATCGTGTTCGGCAATGGCGATGCCTTCCACCGAATGATCCCCTTGGCGACCTTTGGCGATATCGTGGTAGAGGCACGCAAACGAAAGAATTTCCCAGTCCGCTTTCGAGAGCTTTCGTTCAAGTTTTCCGGCGAGCTTGGGTTTTTTGCGAAGGCGCCCGAGTTCGCGAAGAGCTTGAAGAATATGTGCGTCGACCGAAAAGCGGTGGTACTGATCGTGTTGAACGTGACCGACGATTTTTCTGAATTCGGGCACGCAGTGATCGATTAGGCGCGAACGAAAAAGCGCGATCAGAGCGTCTTCAGGCTTCGCCGGATCAATGAAGGACGTCAGTTCCCGCCCGATCAAACGGTCGAGTTCTTTTTTCGATCCCAATTCTTTATGGACGCCGCGCGAGGCGAAAACCCGATCGGCATTTGAGCGAACGCGGTTTTGCATGAGCACCGAAGGATCTTTCTTGAGCGCTCTGAACAGATCAAGCGGAGTCGCAAGTTTTTGCGACTCGACCTCCGCCAATCGATTGCGGCTGGCGGTCGCGACTTCAAACGCCCAATCCGCGTAGAAGCTCACTCGCGCGACGCCCTTTTGGATCTCCTTCATGAAGTCGCGGGGCGTTTGAAATCCGAACCACTCCGCGAGCGGAGCTTGTTCAGGCGCTGTCAGCAAATCGCCCGCACCCTCCGCCAAGTGAAGACGCTGACGAACGAGGAGAAAAAAGCGTTTGTAATACGCAAGCACATCGAAGGCGTGCTGATCGTCGGGCCCACGAAATTTTTCGGGGAACAACGTTTTCAACGCGAGGGCTTGCTCAAGATCCCGGAGTCCACCCGGCCCATACTTCAGATTCGGTTCAAGGTAGTTCGTAATCGAATCGAAACGCTCCGCCCGCGAGCGTCGCTCCTGGACCATTGCTTTCAGAATCTCGCGGCGCTTGGCGAGAGCCTTTTTCTTTTCGGCATCGAGTCTTTCGCTCGATTGAAGATCTCGCGCTCCGATCAGAGCCAGCAAATCAAACGGCTCGACTCCCATGGTCCAGTCAGCGGGATTTTCCGGCATTCGGTATCGAAGCTTTAAACCCTCTTTCGAAAAATCTGTGACGAGTTTTAAGACTT
>CAJYIL010000146.1 GCA_913774795.1 Pseudobdellovibrionaceae bacterium | reverse complement strand
CCCTTTCTCGCGACGTAGTCGATGAGCGAATTCGAAGGATAGGCGTAGGTGTATCCGTATTTGTTTTTGTCGGTCAGATTTCCCGATTCAGCGCCACCTAAGTGCATGCCTTTGAAAAACGATTTGAGCTGAGCGCCATCGGCGTGAGGAAGCGGCGATTCGAGTAATGAGCTTGAAGTGAACGCTTTGGCTTGATCGCTTGAAAGCTGAAAGGCCTGATTTACCGAGAAATCGCAGTTCGCGAGCGCGATTTGTTTGGCTTGCACACTCACCGTGAGACACGCGCCGTGCGTTTGCGAGACAAGGGCGAAGCCGTTTTGCGATATCGCGAGGAGTGTAAACTTTTGCAGATCGCTCACGACGCAAGCTTTGAGCGCAATCGCTGAGCTCTTCGCGAGATCGGCGTCAGTCAGCGAAAGACATTGTCCAGTCGACTTGTTTTTCAGCGCGATGGCGCCATCATCGAATGCGATGAAGTCGAACGCTTGTCTCGCGTCGCTCGCTGCGCACGCTTCGACTTCGGCGCTGGCATTAAGGCAGAGCGATGAGGCGCGAAGAGCGGAAGGCCCCGCGCCGCTCGCGGAGCCGCCGCTGCCGCTGCCGCCGCCGCCGCCGCTTGCGCCGCCGAAACCTGTGCCCGAGGCCGACTCAGCACTCGAGGTATTCGTCGATGAGCCACTCACCGGCGCGCAGTTATTGAACGCAACCAACATGAGCACGCCCGCCGCCGCACTCACCATCGAAGACCTCAGCCGTCTTGTCATAAGATGCCCCTCCGCCAACTGAGGAACCTCTCGGCGCAAAACTCCTGCTTCTCCAGAAATGTGAGCGCTGCGGGATCATTTATTTCACTTTACGGCTACGCTTTAGACAGTTGGCTGCGAGTTCCTCGTCATCACGAGAGATGCTCAATAGGCCAAGATGTGAATGAAAAAGTGGTAGGCTGACTCGCACCTTACCTGAACTTTCAAAAGCCCACGTAATCATTAAACTAAATCTTCCCGACTGGGGTCGAATTTCCAAGGAAATGATCGAACTCTATAAAAACGGCTGCTCGTTGAATGATATTTCTCGCATCACTGGAAAGTCGCGAGCAAGAGTTCGAGCGACGCTTCATCGCAATGGAATCCCTACGCGGCCGAAAGTTGACGAATCAAAAGTCACTGCGTGGAGAAAATCAGGCCGCACCAATGCTCACCCGCCGTTCGGTTTCACGTACTACCTAGGTCAATTAGTCATCGAACCGCGGGAGCACGAGATTCTCCTTTTGATCGAGCGGTTGGCGAAAGAAGGAATGAATCCGAATGCAATTGCGGATCATTTGAACGCGAAAGGCTTTGAACCCCGACGGGCAAAGAAATGGAGCCGAAACCCAGTAGTATTGATACTGCGACGCTCAAAGAATAACAGTTAAGAGATCTTTACCGACCTTCATCGATAACGATCTAGAACTTAGTTTATTTAGATGATCCATCCCATAAACCTTCGTAAAATTCGTTCTACTCGGAGAGTTCTAAATGCCATGTGAGACTCGCTTTATCGGTGACGTCATGCACGACCACAATGCTCGACGCCCGACGTTTGAACTTCTGGCTGACAACGTTGCGTCAGCCAGAATCTCGTTTATTCAGCCCCAGGCCGAGTTTGATGGTACCGAAGATCAAATCGCTCCAACGAATCTGACCGAGACCCTTGCCAAACTAAACTCATTTCTGCGCCTTCCATCCACACTGGAGTCAGATCTGGTTGTTGTGCCAGAGTATTACGCTCCTTGGGAGCTCCTGCAGTCGATCAATTCCGGAGCGATAGCACCAGCGACGGGCAAATTATGGGTTTTCGGATTTAACGGCATCACTCCAGAGGCTCTGGCAACCGTTGAGCGGTCAAATCCGAACATCGAATTTGAATACGACAGAGAATACCGACCCGCTGGCAGGATTCTTGGGCCGGTTTGCTACATATTCACCGCCGAAATGAACGATGGCCGCAACAGAGTTTTCTGCGTGATCCAATTCAAAACTCATCCTATGGCTGGAGAGTTTGAGGCGAACGCATTGATCCGCCATCGACGATTCTACATTTTCAATAACGAATCTGACGATATTAGACTGGCCACTTTAATCTGTGCAGATGCTCTTAACGGGGAGGTCATAAACAATTTCAATACAATTTTCCCCGATTGGAACAACCGAGCTTATTGGCTTCTGCACTTGCAACTTAATGAAGACCCGAGGAACGAAGCGTTCCGAAATTATCGACTTCAAGAGTTTGGTGGCTTGCGAACTATCGAACGGAAGGCAATCCTTTGCGTGAACTGGGCACGACATAGCCACATCAGTGGCAGTATGCAAAACTCCCAGCACTATGGCATGTCCGCGCTGTACTTGCGGTTGGGAACGAGAATCGAAAACCCTCGGGTCGATCAGAATCACGTTCGTGGAGCATACTATTCTCGCACCCACTCCCGATTAGATGCTGTAACGTTCAATTTCCTCGAAGCCTGTTACTGCTTTGATTTCGGAAAAATCACTCATCAAAATCTTCAAGGACCACAATCCGTGCAACGGCTGCCGCAAATGAATTCGGCATACCGATGGGAACAACAAAATTGGCAGGTTCAAACGGTTGTTGACGATCAATCTCATGAGCGTTGCCCATGGCGGACACCGGCTACAGCTAGCATATTGGATCAGAGTCTTATGACGTCTCCGCTCAAGCGAGAACTGCTGATGCTCATGTCAGCCGGCTACCTCAAAGGCTCTTGGGCGGAGATAAAATCCCTAGATTCGATCGTTATGCGTGAGAACGAAGCGATTCGGCGACTTACATATCTTCAGGACAATCACGATGCATCCAGAGAGTTCCGCGATGCTTTGTTTTCGCGTTTTAGCCGACTAATCGATATTATCCGAAACGAACTCGCGTGGCCGCCTCTCCTTCCCAAGCAGCCGACGTTAACATTCATTGAAGGGGAGCCTTTCTTCAATGCCCGAATCGATACCGACGTAGAGGTTTTTATAGTTTATCTTGGCGAAGCCACTGAAGAGCAACTTCGGGTCGCTCGCTCCAAGATTGAGAAATCTCATAGGCATTCTGCACTTCGGAAATACATTCACATTTGGTGGGACCAACAGGGTGTCCCTAAGTACCAATCCCTTTCGAGCCAAAGCTTTGTCGATCCCGAAAGCGAAAACTCCGATTCGATAACAGAGGTGAGGACATGAATCTTGAAAGCCTTCGCAACAGAGCCGCCGATCTCGAAGGTAGTTCAAATTTAAAAACTCTTTCCGAAGACTCATTTTCGTTCGAATTGAAATTCGAAGACGCTTCCTTCGCTTGGTACGTGATCGAAAATCCAAGCAGAGTTCCCCAGGACTTCGCGCAATTTGCTAGCAAGCAAGAGGAGCGCATCGGCAAGGTCTTCATGGCGGCAAAGGGAAACCTTCAGTGGAATCTCTACTACTACATAGTTCTGAACGATTCAGATTTTGCAAATCCTGAACGGCAGCTGCTTTATGCAGAGATTGAGCGAGACAAGCGATTCGCAAGAAAAAGAGTACTTAGCGAGTCAATGATTGAAAGTGTTTTTCCTTTCTCTAAAACTATATCGGTTCGACAGGTTCGCGAAACGCCACAAAATCTTATCGATATTTGGAAAAGCAAAATCCCGGAAGACTTTTCTGAAATATTTGGTGGGCCCAAACAACTTCGCTTCGGTCCCATCCGCGAGCAATACTACAACCGCGAAACCCGTCCAGAACCAAAAAAACAACCGCGCGCCAAATCAGGTAAACAAGCAGACGTCCGGACAATCAAACACATCAGTACAATTACCTTGCAGAACTATCGACCCCATCCGACGGAACGGAATTTCCTATGCGGAAAAATGACACTCTTGGATGGTGTCAATGGTGTAGGGAAAACATCGCTACTAGAAGCGATTGAAATCGCGATGTGTGGAAACTCCAGACGGCCTTCAGCCGATCTGGGAAACTATCAGATCGATCTAGCAACCTCGGATGAAGGACCACAAGTCAGTTTTCCTACCAAGGAAACGTACGCAGATAGACAGCGGATCTGGTATTCCATTCCCGCCGGTCAAGGACGCGCCAACATTCTTACTCTCTTCACTAGGTACAACTTTTTTAATACAGATGCCGCATTCGACTTATCAAAGAACGTTGATAAGGAAAGTCTAGAGTCCGCGATTGATTCGATCGTAGTTGGTCCGGAGGCTGGACTTGCTCAAGATCGTATCAACCGATTCTTGGAAGAGTTTGAATCCGATATTGAAAGGTTCAATGCGGAGATCGTGGATCTGGCTCTTGCTCAAGAAGCGGATGCTGACGAACTGAGGCGATTGAAAGGCTCGGCCCAGGATACTCGAATTGACGTTGGCGGACTCTCTAACGAATTTGCAATCCTTCAGTATCAAGTTCCGGAACAATTGGACATATCGGCGCTTCGCACTTTTCAACTTTCGCTTTCTAATGCGCTTGCAAACCTAACCCCATTGTTGAAGTCGTTCGGACATTTGAGTCTTCCTTCGATCGAAGGTATCGAATCTTTCATTAGCGCAACTTCGAAGGACAATCAGGAATTGATACAGCTGCGGACCCAACAGGATCAGAACTCACTGAAACTAAAAGATTTGAACGCTAAGGATCGAGATCAAGGTCAGTTGCTTGAGCGCGTCCGACGAATGCTTCAATACCAGAGGCAGCCTGGCGCAACGAAACTGCCAGAGCTATCTAGGCGCTCAGGCACTCTCAAGAACCAGGTTAGGCAATTCGACGATTTCATTCTAACGTCCCAATTGAACGACGTTGAAAGCCGGTTCGAGCATCTCATTTTAGAGAGCAATTCCATTGAGAATCTGATCACGACGCGAACGAGTGAAAAGAGTCGCGAGGAAAAGGAGCTTGCTGATCTAAAGAAGGATATCGCAGCTCTTGAACAAAAGAGACAGAGTTTCGCAGATGGACTCAATCAACTTCGCTCACTTGGGTTGCGTTTAGTTGAGTCCCGCCAACTCAATGATTGCCCCCTATGCAATCACACCCATACGTACGAGAAGCTTCGTGACCTTTTAAAAGGCCAAGTCCAGACCATCGACGACGATTGGTCGCATCTGCTTGAGAAGAAAACCGGTCTCGAGACTTCGATTCAACGGTCTTTGGTGATTCTCACGGATCTTCGCGCCCTATCTGTAATTGCAGAACATTTGAAGTCGATCGCCGGAATGGTCATCGCGGCTTCTCCGAAGGAAATTGTCGAGGCCGCGAAGGCGACGATCGTAAGAAGAAGTGAAATAATGCGAGAGCTTACGTCGATAGAAGAAGCTCTTAATTCTCTATCAGCTGAGGGTTACTCTCTCGACGAATTTGATCAATTATGCTCACTAAATTCAAGTCTTCCCGCAAACGACGTGAATTCTTGGGAGCAGTTTGTTTTGTCACTCGAAACTCAATCTGCTGATCGACGAAAAGAAATCGATGAATTGAAATCTAATCATTCCGATAACATCACTAAGCACGATGAGCTTCGCAAACGGGTGAACGAGCGCCTCGCCAATGTAATGTCATTGGCTGAGTTCCCAAGCATTGCCAACTCCAGCCGTTCAGTCTTGAAGGAACTATCGCTTCAATTCCCAAATCTCGCTCGTGAATCTGACCTGAGAACTCTCGAATCCGCCGCGCGCAAAGCAATTCAATTTATGGAGTCGGCGACAAAGGCTCTCGAAGAAGGTACAATTATTTCTCAACGAATCTCGGAACTTGAAACGGCGACGACCAATCGGAATTCTTCACTGGAGAACCTGAAGAAAAGGTGTACGCGAGCAAATGAAGCCCGCGACCTTTTCAAAAATGTTGTGACGAACGAAAATATCGCCAAGTTCACGCGCCACTTTTTTCAAGAGAACATCGAAACAATCCAGAAGATTTTTGTCGCCCTACATTCGCCAAGCGAATTCAACCGAATCACTTTCGATCCGGAATTAACTCTTTGGAAACAAGATCAAAAATTCTCGCTTCACGAGATAAGCACCGGCCAGAGATCAGCACTGGCCCTTTCAGTTTTCCTCGGACTACATCTTAGTTGTCCGACCGCGCCGAAGTTTTTGATCTTCGATGATCCCATTTCTTTTATCGACGACCTTAATGTTCTTTCTTTTTTAGATTTGCTTCGAGAATTAGTTGTAACAATGGACCGCCAAATATTTTTCGCAACAGCGAACGCAAAGCTGTCGGCCCTCATAAGAAAGAAGTTCGAGTTTTTAGGTGAAAACATCTTTGTCGCGCACGTGCTTAGCCGAGAATCGGCAAGCGCGTTATCCGAGGCTCAGCTTGATATCTGATCCGAAGTTAACTTCACCAGTTTCAGGTATGTTTCGGAGGCGCTTCTCTATCCGAATAAATTCGATTAAAAAAATACCTTACCCGAAACAGGAATTCGCAGATCCGAGCGTTTTCAACGGCTTACAATTTTGTTCAGGTAAGGTAAGAAATGGTAGCGAGAGGCGGACTTGAACCGCCGACCTACGGATTATGATTCCGTTGCTCTAACCAGCTGAGCTACCTCGCCACGAGGAATAGGAGACGGCAAGGTAACGACGGCGGGGCCCGTCGTCAACCCTTGAAAGTGATTGACCTAAAGTCTGGGCAACGATGGACTAAACCCCGAGATTTACGAAGGGGTTCAAATGAAATCGATGATTCTCGCGCTCGCTACTGTCGCTCTCAGCACGGCTGCTCATGCTCAATCTCTGAGCACTATGGCACCGCTGTGGTCGGCCTTTAACCTCACGGTCACCGACACTCAAGGTCAGCCTGTCCCGAACGCCCAGATCCTGATCGGAACCGACACAAACCTCCCTTTCCAGGGCAACGTGCTCACGACCGACGAACAGGGCCAAGCGGCTCTCCCGCAAGAATGGACACAAACAGAACCTGTCACCATCACCGCCCCGGGCTTCGTTAAGGCGACATACCTTGAGCTCGCGCCGGGCATTCAAACGCTCGTCATCCGCAAACCCACGATCCAAGCGGCCAAGCGCTTTGAGCTGAAGGGCAATTCGTCAGGCTTCGGCCAACTGAAGAACGATGGCGTTTTCGATCTCGGCCTTGTCGTACAAGCCGTCCCGCGCGCTCAGCTCAGCACGATCAGCCTTCAATCGCTGATTTCGCCTGAAACCGATCGCCTCACTGTTCTCGGTCAAACGGTCGATCTCCCGTCCAACATCACGATCCCTGAGCAAACTGAGAGCTACATCTTCCCGCTGAAATTCTCGAAGCCTGGCTACCGACTTTATCTTCCGCAAGACGGCGCATGGCAGATCGCATCGCTTCACGCGAGTGTTCCGTTCAAAGCGACGATCGACGCACTTCAAAACGGAAAATCGATCGTCGATATCGTCAACACGTTCAACTTCCGTGAAGGCTCGATCACTCCGGTCAACCTCACTCAAGCCTCGACAACTCAAGACGTCGTCGTGAACCAAATTCCGTTCGTCAAAAATTTGAACTTTAAAGCGCCGGCGTACGATGCAAGCCTCACGCTGCTCACGATCTCTCTCGCAAACACGAACGGCAGCTTCTACCCGACCGACATTAAGAACGTCGCGCCGAACGCGACAGTGGCCCTCGCCGCTCCTCAAGGAGCTGCGCAAGATGGCATGATCCTCGCGGCCTTCAAAAAAGCCGGTACAAAGACGACGGGCCCAGAAGCCGATCAATACAGCGCCGTCACTCTCCCCAACAACGAGCAACGCCCGTTCGATCCGATTCGCATGGTGAACTCGCCTCAAGTGAACCAGGATCAGCTCGTCCTCGATACTCCAACGGCAACGCCTGAACTGAATCCGATCATGACCTACGGAGTTTTCTCGAAAGTCACAGCGATCACTCAAGGCAAGCTGAAGATGGAGACGAAAGAAGCTCTCTGGGATGTGTGGGCACCGAATTGGGTCAACAAACTCGATTTACCTAAAAATCCTCTTCCGCAAATCGGAGCGGGACAATCTCTTCGCTGGGAAGTGGGCTTTGCCGCGCAATTTGTCGGTCAAAAGTCGCTTCCTCCAGGACCGGGCGCCCTCGAGAAAATCACTCACGTGAGCCGGAGCGCCGTTGATCTCTAAGGCTCTTCTTCTCATTGCAGCCAGTGTCGTTCTTCTCGCCACTGGCTGCTCAACGGCTTCAAGTCAGCTGAACAAGCGCCTGAAAGTCGGCGAACCGGTCGGCCGCGTTTATTTTGCGAAATATGAAGAAGTCGAATCCGCAATCAAGCAGGCGATGATCCGCTACCCGCAGCGCGTGGACAACACCGAAGCCGGTATTTTCGAGACTGATTACGTCAAAGGTGAAACACGCTTTCGCTCACCGGTCGCGACCGATAATCCCGGAAACGGATATCGCTACCGGTTACTGATTCGCCTCGTCCGCGGAAAGAACGACGACAAACCCGCGGTCAAAGTCATGGTGACAAAACAAGCGGAACTAGCAGGCGACTTCTTCGCCGAACCTCAGCCGCAGCCCAGTGATGGCCTTGAAGAGTCAGTGATCCTCTACCGCATCGGCCGCGAGATAACGCTCGCGAGAGCGCTCGCGAAAGCTTCAGAAAAAGAGAATAAGCGTTCTTCAGACAACTGATCGTCGATTAGCGTGGAAGAAGTCTGATTTGCTTCATTTCGACCATCCGGCGCGTACCGATGCTGTTTCGGACCGAGTAGCCGATTTTCTCCAGGAGCCGGAATGCGGGCGAGTCGAGCGTGATGACCTGACCATCCTTCGATTTAATTTCGGCAAATCCCACGATCTCGACGACCACGCCATCCTGCTTCGTAATCTTCGGCATATGGATCGTATCGAAGCCAACGATGCGCGCACGTGCTTTCAGAAAGATCGGATTGTTCGACGCCACGCTGAGTGCGAGTTGTTCGCGAGTCGCCTGTTGGCCGCGAGGAACTTCGGGCACCGTCATGGTGATTGCGACCTTCGTCTCCACAAAATCGCCGACCTTGAAACGACCATCTCGTCCGAATGCGCGCGAAAGAAGAAAGC
>CAJYIL010000145.1 GCA_913774795.1 Pseudobdellovibrionaceae bacterium | reverse complement strand
GATTTCTTTCGCCTCAAAGTTTTGGGTTTGTCTCGCGACGACGAATACGATTTCACGCAAAGTGCGTTCGAGATCGGTGCGGCCGGCGTCGCTGAAGATCTTAAGTTCGTTCAAGCCGACCTCCGTTATGATCCTGACGTGATCGAAACACCGGAGCTTGATCTCAACGTTTACTTCGAAACGAAGCCGACCGAAGATTCGCTTCTCAAACTTCAAAAAGAATATCCGAAGACACGACTCGAACTTCTCTCCGAAGAAAATCGCGACTGGCTCGAAGAATGGAAGAAGGGCTTTAAACCGTTCTTATTTTCGAAACCATTTTGGGTTGTTCCGAGCTGGCTGACTCCGCCGCCTGAAGCTCCGAAAGATCCACGCTACCTCTTGTTCGTTGAACCCGGCATGGCCTTCGGAACCGGCACGCATGAAACCACACGGTTGGCCGCCGGCTTTATTATCGAGGAGCTTGCGCGAAAAACACCGGCGAGCCTTCTCGATGTCGGAACCGGCACGGGCGTTCTCGCGCTCGTCGCCAATCGACTCGGGGTCGAAAACGTCGTAGGCATCGATAACGATCCTGAAGCACGCCGAACCGCGCGCGAAAATCTTGAACTTAACAAAAACAGCGTGATCGAAATCCCTGACAAGAACCTCGAAGACATCAACGAGTCTTACGATATCGTCGTCGCGAACATCATCGACGGTGTGTTGACGCTTCTGCGCCAGGAACTCAATCGAGTTTTGAAGCCCGGAGGTCGCATGATTTTGTCAGGCGTTCTCACGGATCGCGAAAAAGAGTTCTACGAGAACTTCACGAAAGAGACGGGGCTCACTCTTCTTGAAAAGCGCACCGACGGAGAGTGGTCGGGAGCTCTCTTACAGAAGTCGCAAGCATGAGACGTTACTGGATCCCGCCCGAGATGATCGAAGCCGATGAAGTCACGCTCTCAGGCGATGTCCTTCATCACATTCGCGACGTGTGCCGCATGCACAAAGGCTCGAAGTTCGAAGTGATCGTGGGCGGGCAATCGAAAGCGCTGCTCGTCGAGATCACAGGCGAGACGAAGCATGAGTCGTTTGCGCGCGTGATCGAGGAGCGCGTGATCGCGGAGATTCCTTATCCGCGCATTCATCTCGCTCTTTCGGTCCCGCGTTTTCCGGTCTTCGAAGCGGTTGTGGAAAAGGCCGTTGAGCTTGGTGTTTACGCGATTCATCCGTTTTTCAGCGAGTTCTCGTTTATCCGGAAACAAGAGGACACCTGGGCGAAGAAGCTCCCGCGCTTCGAGAAGATCGTTCAAAGCGCGACCCAGCAATCGGGACGCGGTGATTTGATGCCTATCTCCAATCCCGTCGATCTTGAGCAAATCCTTGCGCAATTTAACCGAACCGAGAAGGCTCGGGGTCTTTTTGCATACGAGGGAGACTCTCGTTTGAACGCCAAAGAGGGTGTCGCGAAAGTCAAAGCTGACGGCCTTCAGGAGGCCTGGATATTTGTTGGTTCAGAGGGTGGTTTTTCAGGCGCCGAGGTCGAAAAGTTCAAGGAGGCCGGGCTCGCGACGGTGACGCTCGGAAGCCAGATTCTCAGGGTTGAAACGGCTTGCGTCGCCCTGATCAGCGTCCTAAAGTATGACCTTGATCTGATGCGGCTCAATACGCAATCTGGAGGCACGGATGGATCCAATCGAAGAGTTTGAGTTCAAGCCACTCACCGAGGGCCTTGGTTTCAGCAAAAAAGCCGACACCCTGAAAAACGAAATCAAATCGACGATGGCCCAAACGACAGCGGCGTTGAACAGCGAACCGCCGCGGTCTTCGATCTTCCCGAAAGCCAACGAAAAAGCCCCAGAGCGCTCAGTTGAACGCGCGCCCACGAAGTCGTTCGGCGATACAAGCGGCGGCTTGGCCGCCGCTGCTTTTGGCAGCAATCTCTCTGAAGCAGAGCGCGTTCAACCTCAAGCCGCACGTAACGCTGTCGAGACTTCACGTTCGGCCTCTCAAAGCATCTCGGAGTTGATGGCGTCACTTCCGCCGTCGCTCGATTTCCTCGACGACAAGCAGGATCTCACCCGCAAGCCGGAGTTTTCACCTTCGCCAATGGCGACTCCAATTGCGCCTGCTGCATCGACACGTCCGCAAATTTTCCAACCGCTTGCTCCTCGTGAAACGTCGACGATCGCGACGGGTCCCACGGTTGGTAGCGTCTTGCCGGCACCGGGAACAAAAGCGGGCGCAAAAGTCTCTCAAGCGGCCTTTGCGGCTCCTTTGATCGGCACGCCTGCGATCGCCGGCGGTGCGCCAGCGGCGACGGCGCGCACGGGTTACCGCGAGCGCATGTTCGAATCGTTCGGAAAAACAGTTCCGAAAGCCGAAAACGAAACGGCTGTCGCAACAGCGACTGAAGAAGGACTTATTCCGGTTGCGGTGAATTTCAGCGCGGGGCTCATCGACGCGATGGTCGTTGCGGGCATCTCGACGATCCTTCTCGTCTGCATTATCACGATCACGCAAATCAATTTACCGGCGATGCTCTCAAATGCGTCGACCGACACGGCCACGCAAAAGAATTTGGTCTTCTTGTTCCTCGCGGTCCTCCAGATGTACATGCTGGTCTCGCGAGCGTTCTTCGGATCAACCCTTGGCGAGTGGGCGTTCGAGACTCAGCTCGGGACAGAATCCCAACAACGTAAGCTCTATTATCCGCTTCAGGTTTTAGGTCGTTCGTTGATCATGACGTTCACGGGTTTGCTCGCGTTGCCGCTTCTCTCGTTCGCGTTCAAGCGTGACCTCGGTAAGTACGTATCGGGTCTTCAGCTCTTTCGAACCGCACACAACTGACATGGGTCACGTCGCGCGCGATTGGAGCGACCTCGTCTCCAAGCTTCAAAACATTCGCCAAGGTCGTAAGGTCGTTTTCACCAACGGTGTCTTCGACCTTTTGCACGTCGGCCATGTTCGTTATTTGCAAGAGGCCCGTGCGCTCGGTGATTTGCTCGTTGTCGGTGTGAACAAAGACGCGAGCGTCCAGAAGCTCAAAGGTCCCACGCGTCCGATCCAAAACGAAAATGACCGCGCCGAGATTCTGGCGGCGCTCGAATGCGTCAACTTTACCGTCTTGTTCGGTGAAGAAACTCCGGCCGACTTGATCGAGCGAGTGAAGCCCGACGTTCTCGTCAAAGGCGGCGACTACAAAATCGAAACGATCGTCGGTGCGCCATTTGTGATGTCGTACGGCGGAGAAGTGAAAGTGCTTCAGTTCGTCGATGGCCGATCGACTTCGAATATCATCGCCAAGTCGGCTCCCAAAACCCAGGTCGATTAAAATCTGACTCCAAATTTTCCTGAGACGACCGGCACTTCTGTGCGGTCGAGTTGCACCGCGAGAAAGGC
>CAJYIL010000144.1 GCA_913774795.1 Pseudobdellovibrionaceae bacterium | reverse complement strand
CTCGCTGATGTACAACGTGGTCGGCAGCTACAACTTCAACACTTCAGAGCGCTGGACTCTCAAAGGCCTTGCCGATCTTTACATGGGAACAGGCACTGTTACATCGCGCCTCTACAACTTCGGTGCCGGCGCTGAGTACTACATCTCTGAACTCGATTCTTCAACTGGAGTTCCGTACGTTGCGGGTGATGCAGGTATCGGGTTCGGTCGTAACGCCGAAGACCAAACTGCGACGGCTCTTACACTCGGCGCAGGTGCAGGCTTCCGTTTCGCGGTTCGTGAGCTCAACTGCGATATTAACGCTCACTACGCGCAAATGACAGCAAACGTCGGACCTTCGGCACCAGCGGTCTTCGCCGTTCGCGGTAGCGTCGCGTTCTAATTGACTCACTTAACTAAAACGAACAAAAGGAGAAACACCCATGAATTCAGTTTATGAACAAGATGTCCGTCGCCCGATGATCTGCTGGAAGTCCGTGATTGCAGGTCTCTTCGTTACTTTCCTCGCAATGACCGCAATTGGCGCTCTTGGTATGGCCTTTGGTGGAATCGGACTTTATGACGGAACAACGTTCCAATCGGCGAGCATCTTCGCTGGAGTTTGGTTTATCGCGACCGTTGCGATCTCGTTGATTGTTGGCAGCTTCTTTGCGGCTCGCATCTCTGGCTTTGAAACTCGCGGAGCGGGTTCGGCTCAAGGGATCGTCGTTGCTTCGCTCATCTTCGCTGTTTTGATGTATCAAGCGGCTTCGACAGTCGGTTGGCTCGGTCGCACAGCGGGTAACGCTGTATCTGGTACAGTTTCGGTAGCGGCTCAAGGCATCGGCCAAGCCAGCGAAAGCTCAATGATGAGCCAAGTCGTTGAAGACACACTGGGCAACGTCAATATTCCGCCTGAAAAAATCCAAGCGGTTGTGACGGGTACAGCGACACGTCTTCTGAATGGCGACACCGAGAGCGCTAAACTTTATCTCTCGCGCCAAACTGGAATCACGGAGCAAGAAGCGGACGCTCGGATCGTTCAAGCTCGTGCAAAAGTTGAAGCGGGCGCCGTGAAAACACGCGAAGTCGCGGCGAAGACAATGCAGACAACCGGTTTCACAATCTTGGGCCTTTTGATCATCGGTACTGCAGCTGCAGCTCTCGGTGGAATGATGGGGGCTCGTCGTCGTGACATCGTTGTAGAGCGCGCAGAGGTTGCTCCGCGTATGCCGAAGCAGACTCCTTCGTACGTTTAACTTATGATCTCTAGAGATCGGCGTTTGTTTCGCTAATCTCTTCAAAAACATCGATCTTTGAATGACGCAGCTTCGCGGGAGTAAAACTCCCAGAGGCTGCGTATTTTTTTGGACGAGAGTGGTTAACGAACGATTTGTTCGGCGAACTCTTGCTCGAGAGCGCGGATCTTCTTGTAGTTCGCTTCGGTCTTCAGAATCTTCTTAATCGCAGCGGTGTCTTCTGCCTCGGCATCGGCCATCGCTTTCGGAACAGAGCCTGCTTCCACGAAGGTCGCATCCGTTTTATCGCGTAGCTCTCCGAGACGCTTTAAAAGCGCATTCTCTTTTGACGTATAGGCGACCATGTCGTCCTCGGTGAGGCCCATGGGGCGCAACATTTCGAGGTCGTTTAATCTCAATAACCACTTTTGCTGGTTAAACGAATCTGTTTTTGCTTTGAAGTAATCCTTAAAGAATAGAACGTTCTCTGTGTAAGACGGGCGATAGGTCGTCCCGAAACGAGGATCATTTTCTGGATGATAGATCGATGCGATTCGGCGTTCTTCCATTTTCGTCGCCGCATACGTGTTCGCTTCCGAACCTTTGGCGAGAGTGTAGATGTCTTTTCCGAACAATGCGCAAAGGACGATGACGGCGGTCGCGACAGCAAAGCCGACGAGGCGCTTACGCTTTGCCTTTTGCTCTTTCGATGGACCTTGTGGAGCGAGGTCGTCGACAGTCGGCGCCGCGAACGAAGAGGTCTCATTCAAAAGAGATTCGCGAGTCGAAGCTTCGATCGCCGCCTTTACGCGCGCACCCGCGGAGCTTGCATCCGACATGAGGTCGGGCAAAGCGGGAAGAACTTTCGCCGAGATTCTTTGCGAAAGCTCGATCGCTCGAAACGACAGAGTTTCGGCGTAGCGCTTTTCTTCAGCTTGAATACGCTTCTGGACATCTTCGAGAGCTTTGAGGCGCTGTTTCGCGAGTTCATCGCTCGAACCCTTTTTCTCGGATTCGAATTCGAGCAGCGCTTTTTGGCGCATGTCGGCCAATTCTTTATCGACCGTCGCACGAGCTGTTGAGAGTCTCTTCGCGATCGACTCGAGTTCGGTTTCGGCAGAGGTCTTGTCGCGCTTGATCTCCTCGGTGCGAACGAGCATCGAGCGTACGGCGTCGACTTCTTTCGAGTTGCGCTCGAGCTCCTTGCGGGCTTGAGTCGTCATTTCATCGAGCGCTTTCAAATCGGTGATCAACTTGTCTTTTTGCTCTTGAAGCGGGGAGACTTCCACTTTCAAGCGTGAAAGTTGCTCTTCGAGCACTTTCATTTCTTTCGCACCGTCGGCGAGGATTTTCGAACGCTCACGTTCGCCATCCTTTTTCGCGTTTGAGATCAACTCTTCACGCTTCGACGCCATGTCGGATTGGAATTTCTCTTGAAGCTGCGAGAGCGTCATCGAGTGTTTCTTCATCGCCTCCTGGTGAAGGAGGCGAGCTTCCTCGGTCGCTTTCGAACGAACGCTAGCGGCTTCGTCTTGGGCTTCCTGCAGAGTCGTGCGCGCTTCAGCCTCAGCTTGCTGAACCATCGCGAATGCTTTCTCTTGCGCATCCTGAAGCTTGCGTTCGATATCGCTCGAAGCATCTTCGTAGTCTTTTGCAATTTTCTTCTGGGCGTCGGCCATGAATTGGTCGGCGTCTTTTGCGTATTTTAAACGCTCTTGTGAAGCCGTGACCGCGACCTGTTGTTTCAGCGAGGCGATTTCGGTTTCGAGGGTCGCTTTGCGAGTCTGGAGCTCGATCAAAGCGGTGGTCTTCATTGTCTCGGCTTCTTTGCGAGCTTCGTGAACGAGTCGGTCGGCTTCGGCTTTCATCGCCAAACGCTCGCCCTCGAGCTTCGACATCTCGCGCTCGTGTTCGGCTTTCGCACGCGCACGTTCGGCTTCAAACTCGCTCTTTAATGAAGCGCGCTCGGATTCGACTGATTCTTTCGCTTTTCTTTGTGCTTGAACGGCGAGGTCTTGCATCGAAGACGACATCGCTTTTTGCTTGTAATCAGAGTCCAAAAGCTCAAACGGCTTCGGGATCGACGTGATGACAAATTCGTGCGGGGCAAGCCCGAGTTTGACGATATCGCCGGCCTTGAGTTGCACCGCAACTCCGCCTTCGATGCGTTGACCATTGACGGTCGTTCCGTTTCCCGATTTCAAATCGGTCACGAAAACGTTAGGACCACGAAGCTCGACCGACAAATGGCTTCGGCTCACAGAGGGTTCTGTGAGCGGAAGGTCGGCGTCTTCAGTGCGCCCGATCGTGAATGTTGTTTTCTCGACCAAGTGCGAACGATCTTCATCGTTCGACTTGATTCTGATCAAACAGATCCAAACTGCTGCGGCCATAGCCCTTGATTACCTTATGCCGATTTACGGCGATCGTCTTTGCCTTGTGTCTTTTCAAGTTCTTGCGCGAGCGAGGCTGCAGCAAGAGCTTCAGTCGGATCTTCGTTATCGTTAAACGGCTTCAAACCTGATGGCACTTCGTTCGAGTGAGCGTAGTTCCACAAGAGATCGAGCGAATTCTCGAAATGGTCGACGATGTCGCCGAACAAACGCTCTGGCGAGAAGATCGTATTGATGACCGTCATCATGACCGAGAGAATGATACCCGTGACCGAGGCACCCATCGAAGCCGCGACGTCGATCAAGAATTTATCCATGATCATCTTCGTCTTCTCCGGATCGTTCATGTCCATTCCGCCGAGTTCCGGAAGACCGCCCATGACACCCAAGAACGTACCGAAGATACCGCCGATGACGAAAAGGCCGGGGAGAATATTCAAGAGGTCATTCGTCGATACCGCCGGGATGATGCCGAAGACGCGGTTGAAAGCCGGGTTCTTCGCGAGCGACGCCTTTGTGATGTTAATCAACTTCGGCGGCTGCGAGCCGTATTTTAAGTAACGGATTTGCTTCAAGATGTCGTGAACGAGCCACGCACAACCCATCTTGATCAAGAAGAGGCGATCGCTCAAGAGCATGAGGCGGCCCGGCTTCTCTTTGCGCTTCTGTTCACGTGCTTCGAAAATCTCGTAGTACGTGCGCTCGAGGAGCTTTTTCGAGACGACGAAGAACGACGTCGACTCACGCTTGTGGTCCATTTCATCGTGCATGAATTCAGTGACGCGGTCTTCGAATTCGCGCGAGAACCACTCGTGACGTTTCACGGTGTGATAGACGAGCATGCGCATGGTCGCGCCGACCGCAAAGGTACCGACCATCATCGGCATGTGAACCGCGCGACCGACGACGACAACGGCGTCAAGAACGTGGTGGAAGATTTGTGCTTCTGCTGCCATGATATTTCCCCTTAATCCTTCAACTGGAACTTGATGATAACTCGCTGGAGCTTCGCGCAATCGTTCTTGCGACAGAATTCTTCAGCTGAGCCCGCCGAAGCGGCTGGTGTACGTTCGTCGTCCGCACCCGAAAGAAAGCTTCGGCCCGTGACTTTCACGAGAGGCAAGAGCTGCTTTTGGTGTTTAAACGCCATTTTGTTTTTATCGAAAACGTAATTGAAGATCGAGCGAGCGCGGTTGTAGGAGAGGTCAAGGTTGTAATTCACCGCTTTACGATCGTCCGGATCAAGCGACTTCGGATTGATGAATTTGCCTTTGTAAGTCGGCGACGCGAAACCCACGATCTCGACTGCTTGAATCTTCGATGAGACTTTCGGGTCGTCGAAGAGGGAAGCCGAGTAAGCCGGCATCGCTTTTTCAAGAACCGAACGCATCTTCGGCTTCAAGTCAGCACGGCCGGTATCGAAGTACTGGTCACCGAACTCGAGCATGACGTCACCGCTGCGAGCATCGACGTCAGCTTTGACGCCTTTTGCTGCGAAGTTTTTCATGATTTGTTCAGCCAATTTCTTCTTTGCGTTCAAGTTCTCTTGAGCACGAGCGAGTTCGCCTTTGGTGCCTTCAAGTTCGCCTTGAAGAGCGCCCATCTTGCCCATCGCTTCTTTCGCACGGCCCTCCGCTTCGCCAGCTGCCGCAAGCGCACGAGCCGCCGCAGCTTGAGCGTTCGCCGCATCGCCAGAGGCTTTCGCGAGAGCACCTTTGGTCGCACCGAGCTCTTTACCCAGGTTGCCGATCTGACCTTCGAGAGCCGCAGCTTTTGCCGCGGCTTGAGCGGCGAAGCCACGTTCACGAGCGGCTTTCTGTTCGCCCGAAAGACGTTCTCCGGCCAAAGCTTTTTCAAACGCCGCACGTTCAGCCGCAGCTTGCGCCGCAAACTTTCCGCGCATCGCCGCTTGTTCCGCTTGGAATTTGGCGTCGGCTGCACTCAAAGCGCCTTTGAGTTGCTCGGTTTTTGCGTTCAACTGAGCAATGTTGCCTTTGGCGTTCTGAAGCTGACCTTCGGTTTTCACGAGAGCGTTTTGCGTCTCAGCCAACTCAGCCGAAGCTTTGTTGTACTCTGCTTTTGCGCGTTCTTGCTGTTCGCGAACTTTCGCGATCTTTCCTTCGTACTCTGTTTGAATCTGCGCGCGTTCTTGCTCGAACTTCTTTTTCGAGATGTTCTGAGCTTTGTAAGCTGAACGAAGTTGTTTCAAACGCTTATCGAGTTTGTTTTCGAGATCCTCAGCCTTTGCTTCTGTTTGAGCAATGACCTGTTTCTTCTGAGCGACGTCTTTCTCGAGACCGTCGATCTCCGTGTTCTTAACTTCGATGACTTCTTCTTTCGTGTCGATCATCGTGTCACGAGACTTGATCCGCGCTTTGGCGACCATGTTCGAGTTTACGATGTTGCGAATCATCTGCTGATACTGGTTAAGAGCTTTTTCTTTTTTCTCGTTCTCGTTCGCCTGAAGACGAAGCTTCGTTTTTTCGTCTTTCGCTTCGTCTTGGAGAAGAGAAAGCTTATCCATCAACTCTTTATAGTTGTCGGTCTCTTCGTTCGACGCTTGCTTCTGCAAGTAGTCTTGCTTGAGAGTCTCGTAAGCTTTGATTTGTTGTTGCAGATCTTCGTTCTCTTTTTTGAGAACTTTGTATTCGATCGCTTGCTTCACGCCGTCGGTACCCTGTCTCAAGGACGCCGAAACGAAGAGCAGCAAGAAGATGATCGAAAGCCCGAGGAACAAATCCGAATAGGATGTCCACATCGAGTCGCCGTCATGTTTTTTGTGCTTATTCAGATCAAAACCCATTGATACCTACGCTTTCCAGTTCATGGAATCGGAACGTTAAGAGACTGCCAGGAGTCTAGAAACCCACCGAGTGATCTTGTGCTTTCTGAGAGGCGCGATCGAAATCTTTCAGGACATCGGTCGTGGTCTTGTAAGCCCCTAGCAT
>CAJYIL010000143.1 GCA_913774795.1 Pseudobdellovibrionaceae bacterium | reverse complement strand
AGTTCGTGTGAACGCGTGCTCCGGCATCGTAAGCTTTTGCGTAAAGATCAGAGAGTTTTGGCGGAACTGCGAGACCGCCGAGCATTGGCGACCACATCGATTCAGCCACCATCTGTGCATCGTAAGCGCCGCCCTTAAGAGCGCCTTTCGATTGCACACCGCTCGAGAGAACTGAGCCCGCAACGTGCGTTCCGTGGCCCATCGGATCTCCCCACGACTTCGAGAAGAAGCCAAAGATGAAGCCCGCCGGAACACGGCCTGAGAAGTCGGCGTGAATCGCGTTCGAATCGCCCGAATCAAGACCGGTGTCGGCCATCGCGACGATCTGACCTTTTCCGGTCAAACCTTTCGACCAAGCGCCTTCGAAATTCATGACTTTCGCGCCCGACTCGTAGCCCGTGAGATCGGTGTAATCTCCGTTGGGCTCGTTCGCGGTTTCGTTTGTCGCGTCATCGAGCGTTCTAAAGTTCATCGTTTCGAATTTTGGATTAGGTTGGATCCACTCGACGTCTTCGTTGTGCGCGATCTCGGCGATCTTCGCGCGGGACGCCGTGATCACCAGCGAGCGGCCTTCAGCCTGCTGCACTTCGATTCCCGCCATCGATTTCAAACGATCGACCGCACGTTGTTCGAGCTTCGCGGTTTTGAACGGGAACAAACGAACGTGAACAGTTTGCTTGTTGCCGGCCGAGAACACGTTGGCAGGACCGATGCTCGATGCGATTTTCCAGGTGTCATCAAAAAGAGCGACAGCACGGATCGCGCTCGACGAGCCTTCGATCGTACGTGCGAGGCGCGCGTTGCCGCGAATGACGAGCGCATCGTCCGGGAGGTAGCGCAGAATTTGGGCGCCCAAGGTCGTGAGGTTCAAGCGGTCTTCGCGCGTGATGTGGTTTTGGAACTGAACGACCCAAACGTGGTCGCTGTCGCCGACGACGGCGCCCATACGGTTCGCTTGAACTCGAAGATCAACGTCGCCTGACTTCATGCGCAAGACTTCGCCTGCGTTTGCAGCTGCTGATGAAACGATCAGGACAGCGGCCAAAATAGACCGGATGCTATTCATAGTGAGAGACCCCCTCTTATTTCGAAGGTCTAGGTAACCACGGCCCCCGATTGATCGCGAAACAAAAACAGCCGTTTTTGCTTCGCCGCGTCGCTCTCCGAACCGTCAAATCGAATTAATTGATGACGGCGGCGCCGATCCACCCGTCAGCAGAACATGTGGACGGCGCTTGAGGCTGCCATCCAACAAGAAGATTCGTCGTCGGAACGATCGTCGTCGGAGTCACGTAACAGCTGCTTCGTCCCATGATCTTGATATTGAGGTCAGAGCGGTAGGGATTGACCGCGCCGCCGGGAAAGTAAATATCGCGCATCGCGGTTCCGTGATGAAGACCGAATTGAATTTCGGTGTTGAGCCCACGTCGAATCTTGAATTCGGCCTGCCCGTCTTGGCTCGACGAGGGTGCACACTCATCGAAAACGAATTGGTCGTTGTTCACAGAAACCGTCAAGTAGTTCGGAACGTAATTGGTTTGATAAACAACACTCATTTGGTCGTTGTCGGCGCTGCACATGATGCCGTCGCCCGGAATCCGCATTGTGCCGGTGACTTCACATCCGCTGAAAATCAAAAGTGCGAGGGGGAAAAGCTTGGATTTCATTTTTAAGACCTCTCTGGTTGTGACTTCAGGTTCGCCGCGGGATTTGGTTTGCGATTGAAGACGATGTGGTAAGCGAGCGTTTCGTTCGAAGTTTTCTTCTTGAATGTCGAGCTCAACTCTTGCCAGAGGTCGAGCTTCACGGAAATCTCATGTCATGACTGAAATCGAATCGCTGACCCATGAGATGAGAGACCTCGCGCGCCGAATGAGTATCGTCGAGGATGTGTTGACGAATTTGGTGGAGGAGCAGGAGACGGCGCGGCTTTTGAAACCATCTACACAAACGCCGAAGGCTGCGCCGATGACGGCCGACGAAGCTCTCGCCCAAGTGCGCGCCGAAGCCGCTCACTCACGCGAGGACGCTCCGATTCCACGGGCAGATGTCGTGCGTGAGATTCCCGCGTGGATGCCGAATACGACTGACGGCAGACGGTCGAGCGCGAGTGCTAGCGCCAACGCGGCGACGCAAGAGCGAACGGCGCAAATTCGTCGTGAACGCGTGGCTCGTGCGGCGCGATTGTCATCCATCAATTGGCTCGGGGCCATCAGCGTTTTGTGTTTCGTTCTCGCGGGCGCCTTCATCGTTGTCATGGCTGTTCAGTCGGGCTGGCTTACGCCGGCGCGACAGATCGGGCTCGCCGCCATCTTAGGAGTATCCCTGATCGGCGCGGGTCTTCGCATGCTTCGTCACGACCGCGAATACGCTAGCCTTTTGCCTGGCGCAGGAATCATCGTCCTGTATCTGACGGCCGTCGCAGCTTGCACATATCACCACCTCATCAACTTCGAAATCGGGTTGGCCGTAGTCGCCCTCATCTCGGCGGTTTGCATCTGGCTCTACACGGTGGTGAAACACGAAGTTTATCCGGTGACAGCCGCACTCGGCGCTTACGTGACTCCATTTCTTCTCGGAGGAAGCCCCCAGACGGAGTTCATCCTTTTCTACCACGTCGCGTGTTCTATTTCGTTTGCGACGATTTCAATCTGGCTCAATTCGCGTCTTTTATCGATGCTGGCCGCGTACCTAGCCATCGGAGTTTCGTTTTTCATCAGCTCGGTCAATCCGTTTGATCCGGTTTACATTTGGGTTTTACTCGCACACTTTGCGATTTTCGCCGTCGCCGTCGTCGTTCACTCGGTTCAGCGTCAAGTGGCGATGACCGAGAAGGATGCTTGGTCTTACTTTCCGGTGCTTCTGATTTTCTACGCAGGCGAGTACTCGCTGATCTCCAAACTTAATCCGGTGATCGCGCCTTACATTTCGCTCGGATTCGCGGCGGCGCTCGTCGTCCTTTACTTCGTCGGCCGCGCCGGTCTCAAAAAAGAATCTCTGGCAAGCGCGAATGTTGTAGCGGCTTACGCCTCCATTGTCGCGTTTCACTCGGGCTACCTCGAGATTCTCCCAGATTCTTTTAAGCCATGGCTTCTACCGATCATCGTCTTTGCAGCGGCATGCAGGCCGCGTGGCCCTCTCGACCTGGGTAAGACGCAGGTTGTCCCGATGCTCGTCGTCGGCGGCATTGTGATCGTCGAGTACTTCAGGATCATTTTCCTGTTGATCGATGGCAACGCCGATCCCGGCTTCGTCGCGGTGAGCATTGCCGCGCCCGCATCGCTTGCGTTTTTGTTCGCGCAAGAACGTAAAATACGCGAGACCTCCGACCTCTTGCCGATTTTGTTCATGGCGCACGCGCTGACGATTCTCGCGTTTTACAACATCGCAAAACCATTTGGCTCTCTGGCGGTGTCCGGGATTTGGCTCGCGTACGCGGTCGTCATCATGGCGCTTGGCTTTTCGATACGCGATAAGGTCGTGGCGAAGTCGGCTTTGGCAACGCTCGGAATCGCCGCTGCCAAAGCGCTCTTGTACGATGCATCGATGGCGCCCGCTCTCGTGCGCATCGGCTGTCTTCTCGTGACGGGCGTGGTTTTGTACGGGTGCGGTTACCTGCTCAAGAAGATCGAAGCGTGGAGTTAACCGACCGATGCGAGCGAAGCGGGCCCGTGCGCGCGCACGAGCTCGTCTCTAAGCGGGCGATTCTCGATCGCGGTGAGATCGGGGTCTTTCTCGAGCACCTCGAACGCGGCTTCACGAGACTCCTGGAGGATTTTGACGTCGCGAACGAGGTTCGCCATTTTGAATCCGGTGAGGCCAGACTGGCGAGCACCGAGGAATTCACCGGGCCCGCGAATGGCGAGATCGGCTTCGGCGATTTTAAAGCCGTCAGACGTTTGCTCCATGATCTGCGCACGTTCGCGAGACTCGTCGCTCACGGCTTTGCCGAGCATGAGTACACAGTAGGACTTGTGCTCACCTCGCCCGACCCGGCCGCGCAGCTGATGAAGTTGTGAGAGCCCGAATCTCTCGGCGTGTTCGATGATCATGATGTTCGCGTTCGGAACATCGACGCCGACTTCGATAACGGTCGTCGAGACCAAGATGTCGAAGTCTTTCGCCCGAAATTTTCGCATCACTTCGTCTTTTTCATCGGGCTTCATCTTGCCGTGCAAGAGAGCGACTTTGTAATCTGGGAACAGCACTTCGAGCTCGTTGAAAGCACTCACCGCATCGCGGAGATCGATCTTCTCGGACTCTTCGACGAGCGGATAAACGACGTAAGCCTGACGCCCTTTTACGAGTTGATCTTTGAGAAAGCCCATCACCTGTTCACGTTTCGATTCGTACGTGACGCGCGTGACGATCGGCGAACGGCCCGGAGGAAGTTCGTCGATGACGCTCACATCGAGATCGCCGTACACGGTCATCGCGAGCGTGCGCGGAATCGGCGTCGCTGTCATAACAAGGAAATGTGGCGATAAGCCCTTCTTCTTGAGCTCAGATCGTTGATGAACACCGAAGCGGTGCTGTTCGTCGATCACGACGAGGCCAAGGTTTTTGAATTCGACCGCTTCTTGAATCAGCGCGTGGGTACCGACGATCACGTCAATCACGCCGGTACGGAGCATTTCGTAAGTTTGATTGCGCTCCGACGACTTCATCGACCCTGTCAGCAAACCGATCGTAAGCCCAAGCGGTTCGAGATAGCGAATCGCGTTTTGGTAGTGTTGCTCCGCCAAAATTTCGGTCGGCACCATGATCGCAGTTTGAAACGCGTTTTCTTTGGCAACGAGTGAGGCCGCGAGAGCGACGAGCGTTTTGCCTGATCCGACATCACCTTGGACCAGACGATGCATGGGATGCGGCTTCGCGAGATCTTTGACGATCTCGTTGAGCGATCGCTCTTGCGCACCGGTCAGTTGAAACGGGAGTGATTTGCGCAGGCGCTCGAGCAACGTTAAACGCGGCTCGAAGGCCGGCGCTTTCTCGCGCTGAAGACCCGACTTTTTTGACGCGAGGTAAAGCTCGAGCCAGAAGAACTCTTCAAAAATTATGCGACGGTGATAGGGCGAAGTTTGCTCGATGTAATCGGCACCCGCGCCCTCCGGCGGTCGATGAACGTGCTCAAGCGCCTCGAGCCGAGACGGCAACTCATATTTTGTGCGGAGCCACTCCGGGAGCTTTTCAAGCTTCGCAGGCGGCGGTGGTTCGGAGGCGGCGCGAGTTTTACCGCGCACGGCGGTTGGTAGACGCCCGCCTCCGGCCATACGCGGACCAGCGCTCGCCGATGAAGCCGTCGCTCCGTAGCGATTCGTTGCCGGCGGAGGCGACGCGCTCTCTTGAAGTGCCACCGCATCGAGCGCGACTTCCATTAGCTTGCGGATCGAACGATTCGTGAGACCTTCGCTCTCGGGGTAAACCGGAATCATTTCATCGGCACTCGCTTGAGCTTCATCACCGGTCTCGTCTTGGATGTCAGGGTGATTGAATTCGAGTTGTCCGCGGTACGCTTGAACTTTTCCGATCACGCGTACGTCTTGGTTTGGTTTAAATCTTTCGAAAAAGCCTTTGTAAGGAACACGAAAGAATTTGCAGTGAATCTTGCCGGTGCCATCGCTGATCGTGACGTCGTAGATTTTGCGTTTGGATGCGCCCATGTTGAAGGACGAAACGCGAATGACTTTGGCGCGAAGTGAGACGAGCTCGTCAGGCTTCAGGGATGAGATCGTGCGCGCCGCTCGGCGATCTTCGTAAGCGCGCGGGTACCACTCGAGGAGGTCCTGGACGGTTTCGACGCCCTTCTTTTTCAGGACGTCGCCCAACTTTGGTCCAACACCTTTCACGAACTGGACAGGAGTGTCTAACTTCAAAGCGCCCGGCGCCGACTTTTCGCTCATCACTTCACGTTATGCCACTGAAAACTCAATAGTAAAACAGCCAAATCCGCTATGATTTTGGTATGTCGCAAACGTACTTCAAAATCCGCGTGAACACGATTCTTCCCACTCGCCCGACGTCGTTTGACGTCTTCATCATGATCAACGGGAAGCACGTGCATTACTTGCGCTCGGGCGAACTTTTGTCGGCCACGAAAATCGCGCATCTCGACAAGGCCGATGTGTTCTACGTTCCCGATACTCAGCGCCAAGAGTACAAGAAATACGTCTTTACCACTCTGAACGACGGCGCTCTCGATGTGAAAACTAAAGCGCAAATCTTGCGCGAGTCTTCTCTGACTCTTGCCGAAGAAATCTTCGAACAACCCGATGTCGAGCAAGCTCTTCACGAATCGAAAGAACTCATCTCGAACTTCATCGAGTTCATGGACGAAGAACCGTCGAGCATGGCTCACCTCATCTCGCTCTCCGCGCATGACTTCTACACTTACAATCACTCGCTCGACGTCGGTATCTACTCGCTCGGTTTGGGCAAAGTTGCCGGTTACCAGAACGAAGATTTGCTGGAGCTCGGCCGCGGAGCCCTCTTTCACGACATCGGCAAACGGAACGTTCACGTCGACATCATCTGCAAGAATGGCCCACTCGATGACGTCGAGTGGGCGCAGATGCAGAAGCACCCGCTCTACGGCCTGAAAATTCTGACGGAGTACGGTGTCTCCGAGGCGATGAAGGCCTGCTGTTTCGAGCACCACGAGAGCTTCTTAGGAAACGGTTACCCTCAGCAGTTGAGCGGTCCCGAGATTCACCCGATGGCGCGTATCGTGGCGATCACGGACACCTACGATGCTCTCACGACCAAGCGGTCGTACAACCAACCGATGAGCCCTCGCGATGCCGTCGAGTTCATGTCGACGAAGCTCAAAGGCAAATACGACGCCGATCTCTTAAAAGCGATGAACTCGGTTCTTTTTAAAATGGAAAAAGCGTCGGCCTAAATGGAGATCCGGCTTCTCACGTCCGCCGACATTGAGGCGCTTCTCAAACACAACGTCCGACTGAAGAGCAAGACGGCTCGCGGGAGCGATGCTG
>CAJYIL010000142.1 GCA_913774795.1 Pseudobdellovibrionaceae bacterium | reverse complement strand
TGACATCGAGATCGAAGGTCAAGTCACCGCGACCGGTGATCAATCAGGAGGCCTAATCGGGTACAGCGAAGCTTCGACTCTTGGTCAAGACGCTAACGTCACGCGCGTTCATTCTTCGGTGAATGTGGCGGGCAACGATGCGGGAGGTGGACTCATCGGTTGGCTCGTCGCCAAGTCGGGTGCGCACGCGGACCTGACCGATATCGTTTTAGCGGGCAACGTGACCCAATCTTCGTCGGGCGGAAATTCATATGGCGGAGTGATCGGCGTCGTTCGAGCGGATTCAGGCGCAACGGCGCGAGCGACGAATGTGCTGGTCAAAGGAGATTTGATTCTGACCGGTAACGGCGCGTTCACTGGCGGAGCTTTCGGGAACGTCGCCGCAAGCGGGACCGCGACCGATGTTTCCTATGACCGGATACGGGTGGTGGGCCATGTCGAATCCCCTTTGAATTCCGGTGGCATTTCGATTTTTTTGGGAGGTGTGATCGGAATTTATTCGTGCGGTTCACAGACCGTCTGTCAGTTTACACGAAGTTCGTTCGAGGGCTCTCTGAAAGTCCCGACCTCGTCTTCGTCACCTCTAGGCATCGGCGGCTTCGCCGGTGAACTAAACATCTCAGCCGCGAATACGAATATGCTCATCTCCGGCTGTTTTGTTCGAGCGAATATTGATCTTCAAAACGCCAACGTGGGTGCGCACGCCGCACTCTTCGGTAACGCCGACAACGCGGTTGCGGGGATGCTGATAGCAAATGGCTTGTATGCCGCCGTCACCTTCAGCGGTGTCGTCGGTGGGCCTCACGCCGGCGTGTTTGGTAACGTCAGTGGCAACGATATCTCAGTTTCGCAGGTTTATTTCGACTCATCGACAACGCCGATTGCGCTGAAGCCGGGTTCAAACAAGAATCTCACCGGCGGAACCGCCGTCACACCGGCCGCGATGCTGCAGTCATCGACTTACTCCGGATTCGACTTTTCTCAAACGTGGTCAATCGTCGAAGGCGTTTCATTGCCGACTTTGCGTTAATGTGAGTCTGGAGTTTCGCCGAGTTCAGCGAGCTCGTAGAGTTGAACACCGATGGCGTAGACCGCATCTCCGCCCTGTTTGTGACCATACTTTTTGACGAAGTCCGCGGTGAAACTTTCGATCTCGGCTCGCGCTTCATCGAGATCGGATTTCGAAATCGAAAACACGGCCGTCAGCGCTTTGCGCTCGGCGAGGGATTTTTTCTCAATCGCTCGGTCGGCGATCCTCAAGAATGTTTGATGAAATCTTCGGATCACGCCTGAACGAACGGGGCTTTCTGCTTTCGCAAAAGGTTCATCGCGCCGCCAGCCGCCTGCTTTCGTCTGACGTAGAAAGCCCAGAGTTCGCAAAAGCTCGATCGCCGCTGAAAGGTCAGTTGCCGAAAGACCGAGGGTTTGCTGAATCGAGGCGATCGATGGCGGGTGAGCAAGAGTGAG
>CAJYIL010000141.1 GCA_913774795.1 Pseudobdellovibrionaceae bacterium | reverse complement strand
ATTGAGAAAACACGCACTCGTGCCAAGATGAAGTGTCGGGTGTCAAAAGCGTAGACACCAAAGAAAAAGGGACCTCCACCGGAGATCCCTTTGCGCGAATTCACAATTGAGTGCGGTTTATGGACCTTTACGCTGTTTCTCAGCGTTGCCGCCCTGACTTGCTCCGGCAGCGGTCGCAGCTTCTGGCTGTGGTGGTTGGATCGCGCCAACCATCGTTACACCTTTACCCATCATCCCGAGTGAAGGCTGTGAAGTGAGTGCTCGGGCGCAATCCGCACACGAGACGGCAGGGAGCGAGTCAGAGGGGTTGGCCGCATTACCGCCGGTGTTATCAGCGACCGGAACTGCCGCGAACGACGCTGAGCTCATCACGAGACCGAGAGCGAGAGTTGCGCACATAAGCATAACGTTCTTCATTTCGTGCTCCTTCTCTTAAAGATTCAGCTCTGACGTCGCGGGCGCGATGATGTCGAGCAGGTTATTGAATGTGACGGCGATCTGGCTTGCGACGGTGGGGCCGTCTGGGCTGTCGACCTTGTTAATATCGCCTGATGGTTTGTAAGTCATTTTGATTGTTCCGACGCCTGGGCGGGTGATCTGAGCCGGTTTTCCGCTTTTATCATCCCACTTCACCAGAACTTCCTTCTTCGCTTGATCGAGGATCGTCGCGATACGGCCCTTCGCATCGTACGTGAGCTTCACTGATTGGCCGTCCGTGTTTTGTGCGGCTACGAGATTTGCTTTTGAATCGTACGTGAAATCTGTCGAGCGCTTGCGAACGATTTTTCCTTTGGTGTCGAGGAAGTCCGTGGCGACTTTCGAAACCTTATTGAAGTCGTTTTTGTACTCGAACGTGAGACGCATGTTGGGTGTCGTCTTTTCTTTGACGAGACCGTTTTGGTAGTAATCAAACGTCGTCGTAATGCCGTCTTTTTTTACGACCGTCGGGCGACCGAGAGTCGGGTGATACGTGACATCGAGAGAGTTGGTCATCGTCTTTGTAAGAACACGTGAAAGGTATTTGCGGCCATCTGGAGCTGTCTTGTGCCAGAACTCGAAGCGGGCATCGTTCTTCACTTCGCTGCCGCACTTCTTCAAAGCGGTCGACCAGAAATTGTTCTTCGGATCTTGCTTCGAGAACTCGTACTTGTAGGTCTCCACGCACGCTGGTCCGCCGACAGCGCGATCCGTGAATGACGTGACCCAATCCATCTTCTGGTTGTAAGCGAGAGACTTGAACGTGTTGTCAGGGAAGCTGATGCGAGTCAGGTTGTGGGTTTCGTCGTAGTTGTACGAGTACTTGTTCTTCCACATGTTCTTAACTTCGATCAGGTCTTCAGCTTTGAACTTGTACTCGGCTTTCGCGCCAGCCGGGCCCGTGATCTCCTTGACGCGTTTGTTTTGCCCAAACGAGAACGTGAGCTTCTTACCGGCGTTGTCGATGATCTCCGAGAGATTCTCGCCTTTGTAAGTGAACTTCAAGCTGTTGCCGTTTTTATCGTTGATCATGATCAAGTGACCAGCCGAATTGAATTTCTGAGATGTTCCGTCAGCGAGTGAGCGAGTGTAAGTCGAGCCGTCGAAGACGATTTTGTCGACTTCGAGATTGTCGGCCGTGTAGATCGTGCCCTTCTTAGCATCCGGAAGAGCGAGGCCGGCGTGCTTCGACCACTCTGCGCGAAGCTCAGACGACTGACCGAGCTGCTCGCGAAGCGTGTTGGCGCCAGTCTCGGTCGCGCCCGGAGTGACTTTGCGGTAGTGAGCGACGAGATCTTCGATCAACTTCGCTTGCGTTTTGCCGTCGTACTTAGCGGGTGAGTAGAGAGTCTCTTGACCCGCTCCGCACTCGAGTAAGCTCAAGCGGCCTTCGGGCGTCGTCTCGATGTACGATTCGAACTCCGAGCACCATCCGAATCCGAAGATGCCCGAGAATGTCGAACGAGAGTTGTAGAAGCGTTGAACTTTGAGTGGGTAACCCGAACCCGTAAACTGTAAGTCAGTCCATGAATCGGTGTAGTTCGCATTCTTCATATCGACAACCGCGTGACCCATTTGTGGGACCGCGAATGTCACAAACATCAATGTCGTCAGCCAAAAGCGCTGCATCGATAAGCTCCTTCTTCTCTCTTGCTACACTTGGATTTTAACAATCTTCTTGATGGCGAGACCACCAATAATTTGCAGGCCTAGCATCGCGAGCAGAGCGATGATCCCAAGTGTTGTCGTGAACAACGGCTGGACGTACGCCGGGTCTACCAAATAGAAAACAGCCAAAAGTCCGAACGGAATCAGAGTGATGATAATCCCTTGAGTTACGCCTTGCGCGGTCAACGCTTCGATCTTCTTTTCGATCTTCTGGCGCTCGCGGATCGTGAACGTAATCGTCTGGAAAGTCTCGGCCATGTTACCGCCGGTTTCGCTTAAGATGTTCACGCTGGTCACAAACATCTGGACGTCGGGGCGCGGGATCCGTGTTCCGAGTTCGTTGAGCGCATCGGCCATTCCGCGGCCGAGTCGCATTTGCGAAAGAACTAGACCAAACTCCTGTGAAATCGGGTTAGGCAAATTCTCTTGAATGCGCTCCATGCACTGTTGAACCGACAAACCGGCTTTCACACCGTTTGCCATCAAAGTCATGCCGTCGACCATCTGCTCGACGAATTGACCACACCGTTTTTCCCAAAGCGACTGAATGACAAGTTTCGGAACCGACCACATCGCGATCGTAATCGCCGAACCGACAATCACACCCGCGATCAGACTTGGCCAGAGCGCGACGAAGACGAGGGCGCCGAGACCGAAACTGGAGACCGTCATCATCAACGTGACTCTCTTCACGTCGGTTTCGACGAACATCAACTCGAGAAGACGAAGAACTTCTTCGCGCTGACCCAAAGAACGATTGTGCAACCACTGAATGACTCGCTCCGACCACAGATAAGCGATCACGAACACGAGAATGGAGACGGCCGGAATGACAAACCAGTCTTGAGTGAAGAGCGACATTACTTACCACCTGCGACTTTTTTAAGTTCAGGTGCTGCGGCGGCGGGAGCTGCGGCAACTTGCGGTGGCGGAGCTTCGTTCGAGAACAACGTCTTTGGAATGATAAGGCCACGCTTTTCGAACTTCTCGATAAACTTCGGAATCAGACCTGTCGCCTGGAATTGGCCGATGATCTTGCGGTTTTTATCGAAGCCTTTTTCGACGAAGCGGAAAACTTCTTGCTGGGTCACGATCTCACCTTGGAGACCTTGAACTTCGGAGATCGAGATGATCTTACGGGATCCATCCGACATGCGCTGAATCTGCACGATCAAGTTCACCGCGCCCGCGATCTGCTCTTGAATGGCTTTGCCCGGAAGATCCATGCCAGCCATCATGCAAAGAGTTTCAAGACGACCGATGGCCTCTTTCGGATTGTTCGCGTGAACCGTCGTCATCGATCCATCGTGACCGGTCGACATCGCCGACAACATATCGAGGGCCGCGCCGTCACGACACTCACCGACGACGATGCGATCAGGACGCATCCGTAGGGCATTCTTTACGAGATCACGAATCGTCACGGCTCCCGCACCTTCCATGTTGGCAGGGCGTGTTTCGAGTCGCACGACGTGATCTTGTTTCAATTGAAGTTCGGCCGCATCTTCGATCGTGACGAGTCGCTCGTTGGCCGGAATAAATCCCGACAACGTGTTGAGCAAAGTCGTCTTACCTGAACCGGTACCGCCGGAGATGATGACGTTGAGTTTGTTCTGCACGCAGATGCGTAGGAATTCCATCATGTTCGCCGTCGCCGCTTTGAATTCGTTGACGTAGGTCTCAGGGTTGACCGGAGTCTTTCTGAATTTACGAATCGTCACGGCCGGGCCATCGATCGCAAGCGGCTCGATGACCGCATTCACTCGCGAGCCGTCTTTCAAACGAGCATCGACGTAAGGCACCGATTCGTTGATCTGACGTCCGAGGGGGTGCACGATGCGCTCGATCACTTTTCGCAAGTGAAAGTTCGATGTGAACGTTACCGGCGAGATCTGAACGAGACCGTTCTTTTCAATGTAGATGCGCTTATGGCCATTCACCATGATCTCGGTGACGGCCGGGTCTTCGAGGAGTTCTTCGAGAGCGCCCAAGCCGAGAGCTTCATCGAGAACTTCTTTGATGATTTGAGCGCGCTCATCGCGGCCCATCGAGCCGGCTTCTTTGTCGACGAGTTGTGAGATGACCGCATTCGTCTTACGCTTTAAATCCGCTTCTTTTTGCGGATCGCCTTGCGTATCGGTCATGCCTTTTTTCAAATCCATCGCTTTGATGAGTTCGTTGTGAACCGTGAGCTTCACGGCCGTGCGAGGATCGACGTTCGTTGGAATTTTATTTCCTCGAGCGGCCGCCGCGTTGTCAGCAGGGCCTTCTTTTTTGAACTTCAAGGCTTGCGGGCGCGCGGTTGCTTTCAACTGCTGAAGCAGACCCCCGGTGAGCTTGCGAACAACATCGAAATGCGCTGCCGAGATGGGCGACTTCGTCATCGAGACGACGAAAGGTGCCGAGCGCTGAAGAGCGCCGCCTGCGGTCGCATCGTCTTGCGGAATAATTCCGAGCACGGGTTTTCGGAGGGATTGTCCGATCGCCGCAGGCGCAAGTCCAGTCGCTGATGCTTTGTTGACGATCAACTGAAGCATGTCGTTCGGGAAGCTCGCCGCCATCAACTCCGTCATCAGTCGCATGGTTTGGTTGACCGCGAGCACTTCAGGAGTCGTGACCATCAAAAGCGCTGTCGATTTTTCGCGTGCTCATTTGCAAACTCGTCAACGAGTTGCCGAGATCGACGATGATGAACTTGTAAACGTTTGAGAGATCTTCGATTTTTTTCGCGGCAAGCTCAGGAGAGACAGTGAGCATCTCATCGCGGTTTTTTACGGCCGCGACGTAGCCGAGGTTCGTGCCCGGGTGATTGCTCACGACAGCCGAAAGTGTCTGTTGCGAGATCGCGCCCGTGAAGTTGCAGAGATCCTGCATCGTCTTGGGTTCGCGGATGCCGAGAATGACGTTCTGATCGCCGCAGCTTTGTGAGTCGAGATCGATGAGGAGAGTCGGGGCGCGCATCTCCATCAAGAAAGCGAATGCTAAATTCGCACTGAAGACGCTCTTTCCCACGCCACCTTTACCGCCGGCGATCGCAATGAGGTGGGAGTTCGGATTCACAGCCATTTTAACAGTTCCTCTTTAGTCTTCTAACCCCTCCTCATCGGCACAAAATGAGCCGAAAATGAGGGGTCCAGAAGTCTAGGAACGCCGTTAATCGCGTAGGCGGAATTTATCTTTAATTTTCTCAGCACCCTGCGAAGCCGAGGCTTTGATCGCAGGCGTAACGAACACCACAAACTGCGATTGGTCGCGCTGGAACGCTTTTGAGGCATAGAGCGAGATAATCGGGTCGGTGGCTTGGTTTTTCGGGAGCTTGTTGTAATCGGTCGATGTCGAGTTTGAGATCAAACCACCGATAGCCGCCGACTGACCGCTTCGAACGACGATGACCGTGTTCATCGAGCTCTTCGAAAGGAGAGGTCCGGCATCGGATTGACCGATCAAAGACGACATGGAGAATTCGATCTGCAATCGAATCGAGTCAGAGCGCGGGTTCAAGATCGCGGGCGTGATCGAAGTCTTCATGCCGGCTTCGGCGAAGTTCGTGATCGGCTGGCCTGTCGTTTGGTTCGCGGTGACGTAAGGAATCGAAGTCGTGTTATCCAAGTTCGCCTTTTGACCGTCGAGTGCGATCAACGAAGACGCTTGAAGAACGCGCGCGTGCCCGTATTGCTTTGCCCAGTTCAACTTCGGAAGCAAGTTCGAGACAACGCCCGTGATCGTTGAAACGATTCCCGATGGTTGACGCGAGTCTTGAGTAAACGAAATGCCCGAGTTGTCCTGAAGAGTCGGCGTGAACTGGAACTTGAATGACTTCTGGAAGTTCTTATTCAATTCGACGAAGTGAACGACCATCTGAATGATCTTGCCTGGCTCTTTCGGAGGCGGAGCTTTGATCTGGAGAAGGTTTAAGACGAACGTCTTCTTCAAGGTCACGATCGTGCCTTCTTTTTCACCGGCCGTCTTCACGATGTCGGGAACGTACATTTGAGCGATCGCTTCGCAGCGATCCGACTCCGCCTTGTTCTCGACAGTGCCTTGCAGGATGAACTTGTCGTTGATGGCGCGAACTTCCACCTCGGGCAAGTTGATGTCGTTGTAGATTGCTTGAGCGATTTTCTTTTGCGCGATCGGTGAGAGCGTCACGAGCGAAGAGGCGACCTTGTCACCGTACTGCGCAATCACCGAGATGATCCGGTTCATCTCGCGCGGGAGGAGAACTTGGCCGTCGATCACGACACGGTTGTTGATGATTTTGATCGTGATTCCTTCGACGTCAGCAAGAAGCGCGCGAATTTCTTGCGCGACTTTCGCATTGTTGTTTCTTTGGACGTCGAGGCGGAATTCGTAAATCTTGCGATCTTTAGCGTCGAAAATTTGCAGAGTCGCGTAGCCGGCGCGAATCGGATTAAATTTGAGAGTATCGGTCGAACGTTCGATCGAAAGCTTTGTGACCTTCTTGAAATCACCTTTGAACTTGGCACCTGGCGGCAAGTAGACGAGTTGTTCGATTTGCTCAACGCCAACGAACAAAGGGAGTGACTTCTCGCGCTTCGGATCGACCGCTTTCATTTCGCCCGTTGAGCGATCCGGAACATCGGCCGGTCTGTTTTGGTCGAGAGGAATTGTCGGAGACTCAACCTCTTTGGGAGCTGATGCCGCCTGCGGCGGAGTTTCCTCGCCGACTGGTGGTGACAGCGAGGGAGGAGCGTCGGCCGCTTTGTCCTGCGCGTGCGCAGTCTGCGCGCCCAACAAGTTCACACCTGCTGAGAGAGCGACAACGGCTAAAAGCCAGTTTTGTTTCTTCATAACCCCGTCCTTCAAACTAAGACCCCAAAACCCCAATTACAAATCTTCGTAGCGAGTTCGCTTCTGCGGAAGCCGTGACGGCTTTGCCGCAGGTCGAGCGATCGGCGCTTGATAAGTTGGCATCACCGGTGCCGCCGGAGATTGTGCAACCGTCGTTGGCGGTGTCGCCGGAATCGCAGACGGGAAGGCCGGCGCTGCCGACGCACCCGATGCTGGTACACGTAGTAAAGATGGCTTACCCAAAACGTCTTCGACCGTCGTCGCGCGTGTCGGCGCCTGGAGTCGGTCGTTCGGGTGACGAAGCACCGTGAAGAGCGAGCCTGGTGAAGTCGCCAAGATGTAGACGAGCTGTTGAACTTCCTCGGGCTTCGCTTCGATCGTCACGGTCGAAAAGTTCACGCTGGCCGAAAGATTGATGCGGTTGACGGTTTTACCGTTTGCATCAAGCTCAAAGCGGCGAGGGATTTTGTTTACGACATTCACGCCGGTCGCGAGAATCACGACGTCTTGAAGAATCGTGCGGACTTCGCGGTGAGCGTCGACGCCTTTTCCGTAATCGAGAGCGGCCACGATATCGATGCGGTCACCGGGACGAAGGAGGCGAGTGACCCCGCGCATGTCATCGACAGGTAAAGCGAGCGCGCGTTTTCCTGGCGAGACTTCCATTGAAAGGCCGGTGTCGGGCCCAGGCGAGAGAAGTTTCGTCTGGAGAATCTGTTCGTCTTTTTTGATCGGGACGGCCGCGACTTGACCGACCGCGAGCTCCGGCTCATTGATCGCGTCAGGCTGAATGAAGTCGACCGGCTGATCGATGTAGGTCAGCATCGTGTCGTCGATCGTCGCCATCTCGTCGATGTTTTGAGCCGCGACGACCACGCGTTTTGTCGCGCCGAATTTCTTCGAGACACTGTTTTTCTGATCTTGAGACCAGCTGTATAGAAGGAAAATCGAGAGGAGCGCGGCTCCCACCGAGATCCAAAGTGTTCTGCTTTGTGAACTTCCCATGTTAGCTGCCCCCGCAATTGACGTTCAGACACATCCCGTACTGAACTTGAATCCAAACCGGATTCACTTCGACCTTTTGATTTCGCTTCAGTGGTCCGACCAAAGCCGGATCGAAAATTTTTTGGTTATGACGCTCGAGATCTCTTCTCGACTGCTCATCTGGCGCGAACGGGATGCCCACGCGAATCGGGCGCTCGGCCGCGATCCCGTCAGCGGTGCCGTCGGCATCGGTGCGCGCCTCGGATGCGATCCCGTGCGTACGCGTGCCGGCATTCCGAAAAAAACTCTTTTCAGGTGCGCCCGGATTATCCCGGAAGTAAACAAGAGAAGAGCGGTTTTTGAACGTATCGAAAGCGTAAGTCCGCGCCGAGATCGACTGCATGATGCCGGTGTGAATGATGCCAAACACACCGAACTCGTAAGCGATGAGAAAAACGAAAACCATAATGAGTGGAATCGTTTCGATCGTCGCCATCCCTCGCTCGTTACGTAGGTGTTTTTTCATCTCAACACCCGTTATCCGTGATGACAAAGCCGCCGTCGCCAAACGATTGATAGCGCGAATCGACTTGTTTGAGGTTTGCGCCCCGCTGCGAGGTGAAATTCGTCCGACACTCGTCAGTGGTGACTTCGCGCAAGAGGTAAGCGTTTAACGTCGCCTTGCCGGTCGACTTGTCCGAAACTGTGGCGCCGAGAAGCGGAAGCTTCAAGCTTAAGACGTTTGCTGTGAACGGAACACGCGCGCCAACGAAGACGGCATCATCGCCCGCCATTTGGTCGGCGTATTCGTCATTAAAATTGCCGAATTGCACATCGCCGAGTGAGATCCAGCCGGTCTTCAAAATGTTTTTGATGAAGCCTTTGTTCTTAAGCTCTGCGAATTTCTGCTCGCCGAGTTGGCGCTGAGCCTCCTCAGAGACATTGGCTGCGTAGTACGTTCGCGCGGACGCGAAGGTGACGTACTGACAAACTTCAATCATCGAGAGAGTGAACGAGATTGCGAAAAACAAAATGGAGAACCCGAACCCAATGGTCAGGGCAAAGATGAAGTCCAGAGTGATCTGGCCTCCCTCGTCTCGCAAAATGTTTTTTCGACCCCGTGCCTCTATCATAAACTCCGTTAAAGCCCTTGGTTTAAGGGCTGATGACTTCGCCTTCGTTCGACGAGTGTCTTTCTTTTTGCGAAGGGTGTTTGGCCTTCGCTTTATCGCCTGACATCCAGACGCCGTTCTCGATCATTCCCTGAAGAGGTCTCCAAGGTCCTTCGACGACGCTCGCGAGCAACTCGTTGCTCTTGATGTAACGAGACGCAAAAATCGAAAGCGAGGTCAGAACAGTCATGATCAAAATCGCTTCGATCGTGAGCTGACCACCTTGCGAACGTAAGCGTTTCACGCTGCACCTCTCAGAGTCAGAACCGTCAACCAGCCCATGAGGATCGCGATCGTAAAAGGAATCTTGTGAAGTTCGAGCCCTTTTCGTTCGCGAATCATGACGATCGAAACCATGTTGTAGACAAGCGTTCGTCCATGGCCGCGAAACACCGTCGCGAGAACACCGAACAACGCTCCCCACATCAGGCCGTAGAGCGCGACATGTAAAACCGCATCCCAACCCGCCGCGAGACCAAACGCCGCCATCAGCTTCATGTCACCGGCGCCGATGATTTTCATCAGCACGAGCGGCAAGAAGATCGCGACTCCGGCGAGAAGTCCCAGGAGTGCGATCGGAAATGCGCTCACTCCACCAACGGCCAAAACCGAAAGCGCGGCCGCAGCCACGCAAACCAGGAACAACCAGTTGTGGAACTTTCGCGAGCGAAAATCGTCGACGACTCCGGCCACCAAGATCGCGGTCGCGACAAGGGCCGGAATCGACAAGCTGAGATTCGCCAACGAAAAAGTCATAGCTTCCCCGTCGGTGCCGGGCCTTGCGGAGCTTGCCATTGGTTTCGGTCGATATTTCCATTCAACGTTCGCACGCGGAAATCTCGGCCGATCGCAATGTTTTGTTCGAGTCTCGCGCCGAGGCGCGGGCTCGTGCTCTGCAAAACGCCGAACGGTCCTTTTTCACCGAAGATCGCTCCCGCGGTGACAAAGGCGAAGACGCAGAGGAGAAGCACCAATTCCGTGGTCATCTCGAAACCTTTCTAGCTGAGCCGACGACGAACTTAGTTGTCGGTCGCTTTGATCTGACCCATGCCCGTGTTGAGTTCATCGAGTTTGCCCGTAACCATCTCTTTAATCCGGCCTTTGAACAAAACCGCGATGATGACAACGACGGCGAGAAGAAGGATGTACTCGGTTGATCCTTGTGCTGATTCGTCTTTCCAAAGTGCTTTCAAAGTCTTTTTGACCATAGTGGTTCCCCCTGTTTTCCCTAACGCTTTATCGGCGTCTGGGAGCCTTAAGTTGAGACTAGACCTCGTCGAATCAGACCGAAATCCAAATCCGCGAGAAGCAATTTATTGACTGAGACATGTTTCAAAATGGAACATCACGCATGGGAAACGATCTTCTCGCTCTTGAAGCCCCTTCGATAACGACAGGTTTTCGAATTTTAAATACGCTCACGAACGTGAAACTTCTCGACGCCGAACCGGTGGCTGGTGGTCGCTTCCTGATCCTCGCGCGCGGGACCAAAGACGAGCTTCGCTCACATCTGAAAGAAGCCTTCGACGCCGAAGTCATCGAGTCGATCGAAGAAAGCGTTCTTGAAGCGACATTTTCTTTAGCGTCGAACAAGATCGATGAAACTCTCGTCGTTGTCGAGACCGAAACAGCGGTCGCTCTTCTTGCTGTCTCACATGTGATGGTGAAGAGACACGGCGTTCGTGCTCTCGAAATCAAGATTAGAAAGACGGGCGTCGGTGGAGGCTACGCGTACTTCACGGGCGCACTCGAGCAATGCGAAACGGCCGCTGCCGATGCGCGAACTCATCTTTCTTTAAAAATGCGCAAAGGTGTCGTCGAGGTGATCGATCATCCCACTGAAATCGTGAGAGGTCTTTTCGGAGATTAATCGCAGCGTTCGTCGATCGCGTCTTGGTACTTCAACCACTTCGCGTCTTTGCTTTTCTTCAGCGCCTGAGCGGCCTGCCGGAAATCGAGAGTCGTCTTGCGATCAAGCTTGCAGGCTCTCACGAACGCTTCGATCGATTCCGCGTGCTTCTGCAGTTCAAAGGCACTTTTTGCGAAGCCCACTTGCGCGCGCGCAGAACCCGGATTCGCTTTCACGGCTTGCGTGTAATAGCGGTAGGAATCTGCGAAGCTCTTATCTGATGCCTTTAATTCCCCAGCGAGAGACTGAACATTTTCGGAAGCCGGGAAGCGAGACGCCGCTCCAGAAATCGTCTTGAAAGCCTGCTCTTTTTGTTCGGTATCTCTCAAGGCAAACGTCAAATAGACGTAGTTGTCGGGATTCTGTGGATCGGCGCCAATCGCGCGCCGACAGGCATTTTCGGATTTCTCCGGGACAAATCCTTCTCCTGAAAACAATCGACAAAGGGTGGCGGTCGACTTGGCATCAGGACCGAATTTCTTGATGATATCGATGACCAGCGTGCGTGCTTCGTAAGTCTCTTGAGTCGTTTCGAGTAGCGAGAGAGCGCCTTCATACGCAGGCCGATATTTGGGATTGAGCTCGCGCGCGGTGCCAAATGTGTTTGCGGCGTCTTCAATTCGTTTGGCTTTCAAGTAAGCTTCACCGAGAAGCGTAAGAGCGACGTAGTCTTTCGGATTTTTCGCGATCACCAATTCAAGCGCTCGCGTTTGGCTCGGCGTTTCGTTCGTCGCGTCGTACGCTCGGGCCAACATTAAAAGCCCACTGCGGGGAAGCTCGGCAATTTTTTCTTTCAGAGTTTCGATGACTTGCTGAGGCTGGTGCTCTTTTTCGAGTTTCTCTGCCGTCGCAACAAGAGATTTCGTCGCGTTAGGCACCTTATCAGCGATGACGGCGGTTGGTTTCGCGTCGCCAGTGGTTTTCGCGGGCTCGTCATCGAGTTGAATATCGTCCACCGATGCCGACGCCGTCGCCGTCGCCGTCGCCGTCGCGGGCTTCCTCGGCTTTGGCCGAGTCTTCGCTTTTACAACTCTGCGAGCCGGAGCCGGGCTTTCGTCTAATTCGATGCTGTCGAGATCAACCGTTTTCGAAGTCGCCTTTGCGAGGGCCAGTTCTACACCGCCAAAAAAAACTGCGGCCGCCGTCACTAAACTCGCGACGCGACTGAGTCTTCTCGTTTCGATACAGAGCAAACACCACTTCATTTTGAGACCCTTTTTACCGATAGAGACTCCAACATGTCCCTTATCGGAACACGATCTCTAAAACTGAATGAATCTGGGCAAGGTGTTCTCGAGTACATCCTCGTGCTCACGATCACGGTCTTTTTGATCGGCACGTTCCTTTATCAATTTTCAACCGCCTTTCGTAAGTATGCGAACAACTTCTTTGGCGAGTACGTCGCGTGTCTGATGGAGACCGGCGAGCTTCCGGGAAATGCGAAAGGTGAATGCCAGCAGCTTTTAAGCCCCTTCAATCTTGCTGACGGAAAAACGTCGACCGGTCGAGACGTTTCGGGCGGAAACGGGACGGGCGGCATCGGTTCAGGCTCTGGTGGAAACGGCAGCGGAAGCGGTTCTGGTTCAGGCGCCGGTCAGTCGGGCCGTAACGGAAGTGGACGTGGCGGTCGCGGAGGACGCGGCAATGGTTCAGATGGCGACGGCGGCGGTTCGAGTGGCTCAAGTGGTCCTCCAGCCGGCGAACTCGGTGTGAATTCTCGAGGCGATGGTGATGGCGGCTTCGGTGGAAAATCTTCGCGCAAGACACCGGTCAAAACGGCGAGTGGCAATGAGTCAGGCGGAGCCGACGGAAAAAAAGATCGCGCAGGTCTGAAGCCGGTCGGCGCCTATTCATCGACGACCTCAGGTTCAGGTTCGGGTGATGGACGTGGCCGCAAAAAAATGGTCGATCGAGGATTTGGCTTCGTAGGACAGGATGAACAAGAGCGTCGCGAAGAAGAACGCCCGGCCACGAAGCCAGTCGCGAAAGACCAAGGCGATGGTCTTCGACCGAAGAAAGTTGCCGTAAACGCAACACGTGCAATTGCGTCAGAAAAAGCGACCGAGGACAGTGGATTTTCGATCGGGAATTTCCTTCGCGTTATCATCATCGCGGGCATTTTAATCGCAATTTTCATCCTGTTCGGTGGGCAACTTCTCGCGATCTCCAAGGGCGGAGAAAAATAAGTTCACGCCCCGATTAAAAGAATTAACTTCGAAATCTCCGCGTGATTATGTCCGCCTCCTGACACGTATAGAGGGGACTAAGGGAATGGGGATGGACCGCACGGATCTCATCATCGAGATCAACAGGCAGAGCGTCTTTTCGCTCGCCGAAGCGCAAGAGCTTCTGGGAGTCATCTTCCGGATCACCAAGCAATACAGCGAAAAAGTCGAAGCCTTGATCGCGCGTCTTGATACTTTGCCGGCTGGCAGCGATGCGATGGCGACCTCCCTTGAAACTCAAGTCAACGGCCTCATTTCAGAGTGGCAGGCCAAAGTTCAAAAGCTCGGGGCGAGCCCCAAGGGCCTTTGGATCGCCGATTTTGACTCAGGCGACGGCTACTATTGTTGGAAATATCCGGAGCGCAAGATCGAGTTTTGGCACAAATACACGGACGGCTTCTCGAAGCGCGTTCGCGTGAACCAGCTCACGTCACCGATCCCGCTTCATGACAGACTTCGTCAGAAGGTTCTCTCGACATTGCGTCCACCGGAGAACCCTCAGTAAACTCACGCTCCCATGCGTGTAGCACTTGCCCAGATCAATTCGACCCTAGGTGACTTCGCCGGCAACCGTGAAAAGATGGTTGCCTTTACAAAACGCGCTCTCGAAAAGCGATGCGACCTCGTCGTTTTTCCCGAGCTCTCGTTGATGGGTTATCTCCCCAACGATTTGCTCGAACGCCCGTCGATTATCGACGAACAACTCCGCGAATTTGAAAAGTTCTGTAAGCAAGTGCCCGAAGGCATTGCGGTGCTTTGCGGACTCATGACCTACACCGGATTAAAAGTCGGCAAGCCTTACTACAACTCAGCCGCTCTCGTTCAACGCGGGAAGAAGCCAAAATATTTCCATAAGCAACTTCTTCCGACCTACGACGTCTTCGATGAAGCACGTCACATTGAGCACGGCTCGCTGTCTGAGGGCTTCTTCAAATTCAAAGGTAAACGCATTCTCCTCACGATCTGTGAAGATATCTGGGGATGGACGCTTCCGGATCATCCAACGAACTATCTCGCAAATCCGCTCGTCGCTTTGAAGCGTGAGAAGGTCGATCTTGTTCTGAACATGAGCGCGTCGCCCTTCACGTTCGCGAAAGCGAAGGATCGTTTGGCGGTCGTTTCGTTGACCGCAAAGAATTTTAAAACTCCGATGATCTACGTGAATTTGGTCGGCGGCCAAGACGAGATTATTTTTGACGGAGGATCGTTTGCCGTCGATGCGAAAGGTCGCGAGATCGCGCGCTGCATTTCGTTCGATGAAGATTTGAACGTCGTCGATCTCGCAACTGGCGAAGGCGGCTTCCGCGATGAATCGTTTGATCAGATGGAGCTTGCGCGCCGCGCTCTCGTGCTCGGTCTTCGTGACTACGCTCGCAAGACAGGTCTTACGAAAATGCACTTAGGTCTTTCGGGTGGAATCGATTCTGCTGTTGTTGCGTGTCTCGCCGTCGATGCGCTGGGGCCGTCGAAAGTGATCGGCGTGACCATGCCGGGCCCGTTCAACGAAAGTCGTTCGAAGACGCTTTCTGAGAAGCTCGCGAAGAATCTCGGAATTCGTTGCTACGATCTTCCGATCGTTGATGCGTACGCGGCGACGTTGAAAGCGTTCGAAGATGCGTTTGGTTCGGCCGAGTTTAGTGTCGTGAACGAGAACATGCAGGCGCGCCTGCGCGGAATGTTCATGATGGCTCTAGCGAACCGCGAGAACTCGATGCTCCTCACGACCGGCAACAAGTCAGAATTCGCGACTGGCTATTCGACTTTGTACGGCGACATGTGCGGTGCGCTCGCTCCGATCGGCGATTTGGTGAAGGGCGAAGTCTACGCGCTCGCGCGGCATTACAACCGTGAGCACGAGGTCATCCCGGCCGAGATCATCGATCGTCCACCTTCGGCGGAGTTGCGTCCTGACCAAAAAGATCAAGACTCTCTTCCACCCTACGATGTTCTCGATGCGAGTGTTCGGCGTCTCATCGAATACCAAAAGCCTGCAAAGTCGAAAGTCGACAAGTGGCTCGTCGAGCGCCTCGCCGTCACCGAGTTCAAACGTTGGCAAGCACCGCCGATTCTGAAAGTGAGCGGCCACGCGTTCGGCCGCGGTCGTCGCATGCCGATCGCGCACAAAGCTCGGGTTTAATCGTAAACGGGGATTTTCACCTTTAAGCCCGGGCACGCCACCATCTGGCAGCCCAAGCGCTCATCGGCACGCATTTGGCGCTCGGCAAGAGTATCGCGCTCAACATCGTGAGGCGGTTCGAGCTCAGGTGGTGCCTCAAGCACGGTCACGCGGCAGCTGCCGCAGGTGCCTTCGAGGCAGGATGAATCGAGCGGGAGCTTCGCTTTTCGGGCGAGCCCGAGGACCGTTGCGCCGGACGGTTTGATCTCCACGGACGTCAGATCGACCTCGTTCGAAACGAATGTCATGGTCTCCGCCTTCTTGAACAAACGAGCGCCCTCCTGCCTCTCAAAAAGCCTAACACGCTTGAATCTTTTTGGCGCCGTTGCTATCCCAAATCCATGCGTTTTATTGCTTTCGACTTAGAGACGACAGGCACTCTTCCTGGAGTGGATCAGATCGCCGAAATCGGCGCCGTTCGCTTTAACGAAATGGGTGTTCCCGAGACGATCTTCGCGACGCTCGTGAATCCCGGCATCCCGATGCCCGAAGCCGCTTCACGCGTGAACGGCATCACCGACGACATGCTCGCGGGCCAACCGAAGATCACCGATGTTCTCGATGCGTTCGCGGAGTGGTGTGGAGACGACATCATGGTCGCGCATAACGCGGCCTTCGATGCGCAGTTCTTGATTGCCGACATCAAGAAACACGAAACGACAGCGCCTCGCGGAGTCATCCTCGATACGCTCCCGATTGCGCGCAAAGTGTATCCAGGACTTGCGAACTATAAGCTCGGAACATTGGTGCAGCACTTAGGTATTCCGTCGACCAACTTCCACCGCGCGGAAGAAGATGCGGCTTACTGCGGACAACTCTTCCACAAGATGATCGTGCGACTCTCTCCTCAAGGAGTTGAGCCGGCACTCGACACCCTGATTAGCCTCACGCAAAAACCTGAGCAGCGTTTTCCGCAAATCGAAAAGCAGCCAAAGCAACTGGGACTTCTCGAGCTCTAATCAACGTAGAACGGGTTCGTGTAAATCCACGTCACCCACCGATTGCCGTCAGGAAGCGTGAACCCGCAGAAGACTCGAACGAGAACGCGGTAGACTCCAGGCTCGCTGATGTTGAACTTGGAATCGACCGCATTCGTCGAAGCAATGTGCTGCCCGTCTTTGATCAGCGCGGCTTCGAATGGCACCGTTGGCTCGCTCGGAAGATGCACAACGAGATGAGCGTCCTTCGCGCGCTTAAATCGAGATCCCATCATGTGCGTATGATCACCGCTGATAGCGACAACGTTAAAGCCCTTCGGATTTCCTAGCACGTCGAGAGAAACGTAGAACTCACCCTTCGTAAGTGCTGATACAATCTTGCGCCGATCGCCGTCAGGCTCGCCCGTGAGTTCTGACTTCAGAAGCACGTGGTTCGATAATAGCGAGAACGACGTTTGGTATGACGGAAATTTCCAGGAGACATCACCGACCGAAGCAGTCTTTGCGGTGGCTTCTGCACCCGCCATGCCGATCGTGTGTCGAGCGTGCGAGAGTTGATCCCAGAGATCGAGCTCGGCTTGCGGCTCGTCGTAGAGCCTCATGAGTGCTAAGTCAGAGTTGAACGGATAGACGAAGGCGCTCCAGAGAAACGAGACTTTGTTGGAGTCCCACGCTTTCCGCCAGGCGGATTTCAAGTTCACGATCTCGATACCGTCGAGGCCGGTCGGGTAGGGCCCATTCCAAGTAAACCCTGGTTTTGACGGGTGAGCGAGAACGACGAGCGCATCACGCGCGGCAGATGTTTGCGAGAGAAGATCAGCGAGATAGAGCTGCGACTGACCGAG
>CAJYIL010000140.1 GCA_913774795.1 Pseudobdellovibrionaceae bacterium | reverse complement strand
TCGCTCTGGTTTCTTCACCGGTCGCACCATGAGCCGAGAAAACCAGGCTTTGAGCTCAACGATCTTTTCGGTCCTTTCTTCGCCATCATTGCGATCATTCTCATCGGCGGTTATGCCGCACCCTCCGCGCTCGGATGGACACGCCCCATCGGCGCTGGCATGACTCTCTACGGAGCGGTCTATTTCTTCGTTCACGACATGTACACGCACCGCCGCTTCTGGCGCTTCGATCTGCCGGGGAAATGGTTTGAAAACATGCGCCGTGCTCATCGCCATCATCACTCGTCGATCGCAAAAGAAGGGCAAGAGCCTTTCGGATTCATTTACTTCCAGACTTACCAACCACGTGTCGCTCGCAAGGAGTCTCGCGCGTGAAGTGGATATTGCCTTTGTGCGTTCTCGCACTCGCGGGTTGTTCGTCGCTTGCGAAAAGCATCATTCAAGAGCCGAAGGTGTCATTGGCTCACGTGAACATCCAGAAAGTCGATATGAAGGGCGCCACAATCGGCATCGGTGTCGCTGTTGAAAACCCGAATCCGTTCGCGCTTCGTCTCGACGCCCTGAAGTACAAACTCGATGTCGGCGGAAAACAAATTACCGAATCGCAGCTGACCGAGGGTGCTGAAGTGCGTGGTCACCAAACGCAGGTCATCGAAATTCCGGTTCCCGTGAAGTTCCAAGACCTCTATAGCTCCGTTCTAGACTTCATGCAGAAGACGACGAGCGAGTACCGCATCACTGGTGAAGCGCGCTTTGGCCTCCTCACGATCCCTTTCGATAAAACCGGAGACATGAAGCTCCGATGAAAGAGATCTACGTTTTCCGTCACGGCGAAACCGACTGGAATCGAGTCGGCCGCATGCAAGGACATACCGATATTCCTTTAAACGAAACGGGCCGCAAGCAAGCGCTCGTGCTTCAGGAGTATTTTGCTAGCCATCCGATTGAAGTCATTTTGTGTAGCGATCTCGGTCGCGCGCAGGAGACTGCGAACATCGCGCGGGGATCGTTGAATATCCCGATCATCCTCGATCCTCGACAACGTGAGACGAAGCTCGGCGATGCCGAAGGACTCACGCGCGAAGAAGTTCAACAGAAGCTTCATCCCGATATTTGGCACCGCTGGCATGTGTTCCCCGAGAACTGGGATCACCGCTTTCCGAACGGCGAATCGAAGAAAGAACATCTCGATCGAGTTCAGGGGGCCCTTCTCGATTTTCTCTCGAAAACACCGTATTCAAAAATCGGCGTCTCGTCGCACGGAGGCTCGATGCGTCGGCTTCTGCACGCGCTAAAGCCTGACGTGGCCGAACCTGTCATGGTGGGGAATTGCTCGTTGTTCAAATTAGATTACAGCCCGGCGAGGGGATTGTGGGTCGAGGACGTGAATCCTCTCTTGCATCAAAACTTGTAAGAGGCGTTTTCGTCTTCTTCGTCACGTGTGTCGTGATGTCGGTGATGCTGGTCGTCGCCTACCGGTGGCTGCCGATTCCCGTGACTCCGCTCATGATCAATCGAGTTGTCGAGAATCTTTTTGAAGGCCATTCGATCGCGATTCAATATCACTGGGTTCCGCGCTCTGAGATCAATGACCGCCTGGAGAATGCGGTCATCGCTTCGGAGGACTGGAAGTTCTACGAACACAAAGGTTTCGACTGGCCGGCGATCGAAAAGGCGATGAAGCATAACGAGAAGAGTGGACGCATTCGCGGAGCGAGTACGATTTCGCAGCAAACCGCGAAGAATGTTTTTTTGTGGTCGTCGCGGTCTTGGATCCGCAAAGGACTCGAAGCGTACTTCACGGTACTGATCGAAACGCTCTGGTCAAAAGAGCGCATCATGGAGTGCTATCTCAACGTTGTGGAATTGGGCGATGGCGTCTACGGGGTCGGTGCGGCCTCGGAGCTTTATTTCAAGAAGCCGCCGGCAAAGTTGAATTCCGCGGAAGCCGCTTTGCTCGCGGCGGTTTTACCGAACCCGCGCCGGTTTTTGGTCGCGCGTCCCTCGCCGTACATCCGGTTTCGACAGACGATGATCCAGCGTCGTATGCCTCTCGCCGCTGAAACTGTGCCTGATCCAGGACCTTGATTTAGATTTTCTCATCTTCGCACGTTGTTTCTCCGAAGAGTCTCAGGTCACTGGATGACAAGGGGACTTAAGATGTTCAAATCAAAATTGTTTGCAGGCGTGACTCTCGTATTCGCAGCGCTCGCTCTTCTTCTGACGATGTCAGTTGCGCGCACGGCGTTCGCTGAAGGCGCGAGCGACGTATTCATGGACGAAGGCGACGGTGACTTCGATGCCATGCCGGCTCCTCCCGCTGAAGTCGCGGAAGAACCGAAGAAAGATGTTCCGAAAGTCGCAGAGCCTCGCCCAGCGGTTCGTGAAGAGCCCGCTCAAGAAGAGATGCCTCTCTTAGTCGACGAAGGCGCAGCTCCGGTGGCGACTCCGGCTCCGACCGAAGATCCGGCACAACCGACAGAAGCAAAATCGAAAAAAGAAAAGAAGCCAGCGGCTTCGAAAAAGAAAAAAGCAACGGCATCGACGGACGGCACTTCGGTGAAAGCCGCAGGTCAGTTCGTTACGACGAAAGACGCGTGCCCGATGATGCGTTCGCCGGCTTCGACAGGCGAAACCATGTTGACGGTCAAAGCTTCGAAGAAAATTTGGGTCGAAGACGCAGGCGATGGTTGGGTGAAAGCCTTCAACAAAGCTGGCGAGCCGGGATACGTTTCGAGAGAGTGTGTCGAGTAAAAGTCTTTACACATTTCTAAAGTCAAGGACGCCAGCTCTCGTCGAGCTGGCGTTTTTCATTTTATGACAGGGTCAATTTGGGTTCGTCGTCGTTGGTCCGGAGTTTGAACAAGTGGCACCCCGAACATGTCAAATGGGGGCCGTGAGGCCAAAAGGGGACTGACAGTGAAACTAACTAAAGGATCAATTTTGTTTTTGCTTGCGGCCGTGATGGTTGCGCAGGCTCCAGGCTTTGCGTCGGCGCAATCGAACGACGATGCAAGACGAGAAGAACAACGTCGCGCGCGTGAAGAAGAGCGCGAGCGCCAGCGCCAGCAAGAAGATCAGAAGCGTCAGCAGAACGCCGCTGATGAACAGCGCCGGCAGGAAGAGAGCCGTCGCCAAGACGAGGCTCGTGAACAAGAACGCGCTCGTCAACGAGATCAAGATGAGCAGCAACGCCGCCGTGATGATGAGGAGCGCCAGCGTCGTGATGAAGAACGTCAACGTCGCAGCGACGAAGAGCAACGTCAACGCGATCAAGAACGCCAACGACGTGAGCGCGACGCCGAAGAACAACGCGATCGTCAACGTCGTGACGAGCAAGAACGCGCTCGCCAAGACGAACGCGATCGTCAGCGTCGCGATGAAGATCGAGCACGCGACGAAGACCGTCGTCGTGAAGAGGATCGCCGCCGTGATGAAGACGATCGTCGTCGTCGTGATGACGAAGACCGCCGTCGCCGTGACGAAGAAGATCGTCGCCGCCGCGATGACCAATGGCCTTCGCAGCCGTCATGGCCAACTCCGCCGTCGTATCCTTCGGAGCCGTCATACCCGTCGGAGCCGTCTTACCCATCGGAGCCTTCGTATCCAGATCCGTACACGCCGCCATCAGAGCCGGTTTACTGCACGGATTCACCGTTCCCGAAAGGCAACATCGCGGTTGACGCTTCGATGTTCGCGGGCAAGGTCTTCAACTCGCCTACAGGCAGCGGTAAGAGCCTCGTCTTCCAATTGATCGGTAACGAAATCATTCTGACAGAATTCAAGAACGGAGCGATCGTCGCGCCTTACCAAAACTTGAATTGCGGAACGGTTGAGAAGATCAACTCGAAGCCGAAGAAAGCCGTCAGCTGCAAACGCGGCAGCGTCGAGATTCGCGTGGCGATGTATATGAGCAAGAAAGACGGCAAGCTCCACATCATTCGCCCAGCGTTCGATTACGAGCTCGAGAATTAC
>CAJYIL010000139.1 GCA_913774795.1 Pseudobdellovibrionaceae bacterium | reverse complement strand
GGTTCTCAAAAACTCCGGCGACGAGAAAACGCTCTCGACCGTTCACGCGCAAGTGCGTGAGCTCTGTCACTCGTTCCCGATTTACTCTTGAGGTCTTGATGAAGTTTATCGCACTCATCGCGCTCTCGGCGCTCACAGCTTGTACTTCGTTTCGCGGGCCTGGCGACTACCAGCCCCAAGCCGGAATGAAGCGTGAAACGCCGCAAGCGTTCAACGAAACAAACGACGAAGTCGGACCTGGTCCGAAGATTTCCTGGAGCGGCGAACGTCGCTACTCAAAAAAAGAAGATGAGTTTCAGTTCGACTGGCCTCTCGATCAGGCGCGCCTTTCTCGCGGCTTCCAAATCGGCGGAAAAAAATCTCACTGGGGCCTCGATCTCGCGAACAAGAAAAACACCGAAATTCTCGCGGCCGAAAAAGGGAAAGTCATCTATACGGGCAAGGGCTTTCACGGTTACGGGAACTTGATCGTGATCGAACACGGCTCGGAGTGGGCCACACTTTATGCGCACTTGAATACGATCACCGTCAAAGAAGGCGACGAAGTGAAGCGCGGAGAAGTCATCGGCATGATGGGCAACACGGGTCGTTCATCGGGCACGCATCTCCATTTCGAGATGCGGCACAACCGTCAGCCCGTGAATCCGATGGCGTACTTACCTGAAGGCTTTTGAAAACGTCGCTCCGCTGAAGGCCGCGAAAAAACTCGGCACCGCGACAACCAGGAAAACGGCGGCATAAACGGCAGCCGAAAACTGAAGATGAAGAAGCGAGGCGAGCTTTGTGGAGATACGCCCGTCTTCGAAGAGGTCTCTGACTAAACAAGCGAGGAGCCAGCCGACTGCCGGCGCGAAGGTCGCGATTCTCACGGGCATCGCGATTCGACGTTGAAGCGCGAAGCCTGCGACGAAGGCGACGATCAGAAAGCTCCACCAAACAAGAAAGCCGCTGGCAATCGTGCCGCCCGCAAGAAGCGATGCGATTAAGAGTCGCTGACGTTTTGGATTCACGGCGCTGCCTCCATTTTCACTTCGCCGAGCTTTCTTGAATCAGCATCGCCTGGCGATGAAAGAAACTGAAGCTCCTTCATCTCCCCTTTTCGCCAAGCATTCACGAAGTCAGTTGCGTGCGGACCAAACAGATCGCCCGATTGGCCCCCAGGGTAAACGCCGAACGCCTTTGGGTTTGGCCCCAGCGCGACAACCATCTTCCAGACCGGGCCGTGATTTCCGGCGTTAGCGAAGATCGAATGCTCCATGCCCGCCCCCGCAAAATTCTCAAGACCGAGGCCCGGGATTTTTCCGAAGTGATCGAGCGATGTCGGACGATAAGTGGCCCATGTCCACTTCGCAGGATCACGTGTTCCCGTTTTCTGTTCGACATCCTCAATTGCGAGCGAAAGCGCGATGTGTGCCAAGCTTGCGCGAGTTTCAGTCTCGTCCGTCGATGGATCGTCGAACCACCGCGAGTTGGGATTTTTCAAGATCTCGATCGTCTTCTGAAGAGTCGGGTAAGCGTAAACGGTGCGATCGGTGAGATGACGCCGTACCGACCAGAGACCGAATTCGACTTTTTTATACCAAGCGTACGCCAGAGGCGCTGCATTCGAGTCTTCTTCGAAGCGGTAGTCCCATTTTTCGAAAACAGACAAAGCCTGTTTCTCTTTTTCCGCGAGAGTTTCACCTTTAATCGATTCCCGTAGAATCGGAATCAACTCACGCGTCGAAACCGCGACCGTGTCTCTTTGCATCTTGATGAAATCTTGCGGAGTGAATTTTGGCTGTGCGCGAAGAAGCTCGTTGATGCGCTGAGATCGAAACGGAGATTCAAACGCAGATCCGAGATAGTACGGAGCATCGGACGGATCGTACGGCGCCTGATTCGCCGAAGAAATAAATCCGCGCGGAGGATTTTTCACCGACGGCGATTCTTCAGGAAGGAGATATCCTTTCCAGTCATAAGCGCTATCGGATCCGTCGCTGATCATGCGGCCTTGCCCTTTAAA
>CAJYIL010000138.1 GCA_913774795.1 Pseudobdellovibrionaceae bacterium | reverse complement strand
CCTGTTTGATCGATAAAAGGATGCGCGACATTTCTCCGCCCGAAGCCACTTTCGCGAGCGGGCGCGGGACATCTTGCTTGCCTGTTTGGGTCATGAACTCGACGACCGAACGGCCGGTCGAATTGAGCTCGGCCGCTTCGCTTACCTGGACGACGAAGAGAAGACCCTTCATATTCAAGTCTTTGAGTTCATCGTTGACGCCATCGGCGAGAAGTTTTGCGGCTTGCAGGCGTCGCTTGTGGAGATCGTCGGCTTTCGTGAGCAGGCTTTTCTCGAGGGTGGCGAGCTCTTTCTCGGCTTGCGCCAGTCGCTCGTCACTATTCTCGAGCGAGCTGATTTCGCTTTCGATCTCCGCGAACGCAGCCAAAATTTCGGCGCTCGTCGCACCGTATTTTTTCTGGAGCTGTCTCAAGGCTGATAAGCGCGACTCCAACTCTTCTTGTCTCGAAGGATCAGCGTCGAGCGATTTCGCGTAATCGCGCATCTCGTAAGAGACTTCGTTAATGAGGGTTCGGGCTTGCGAAAGCGGTTCAAGGCGTGTCGCAAGTTCGGGATCCATCGCTTTCAGCTCGCTAGCTCGCTGCATGAGGTACGAAAGGCGAGCGGTGACCGAATCGTCGTCGTTGTAAAGGATGCTTTCGACCTGTTCGGCGAACGCGTTTAGCCGCGAGGAGTATTTCAGGCGGCGAGTTTCGTTTTCGATCTCTTCTTCTTCGCCTGGCTGAAGATTCAACGCTTTGATTTCGTCGCGCTGATAGATCAAGAAGTCGAGGCGTTGTGAGCGGGTGCGCGATTCGCTTCGGATCGTCTCGATCTCGTTCACGAGCTCTTGTCGGCGGGCGAACGCTTGCGTGAACTCGAGGCGCGACTTGTAGACGCCGGCGTACTGATCGAGGAGATCGAGGTGATAGGCGCGCGAGAGGAGATTGCGGTTCTCGTGCTGGTTGGTCATCTCGATGAGTGGCACGGCCGCGCCGGTCACTTCGACCAAAGGGGCAACGACGTCTCTCAAGCCCGTGAGCGTGCTCAGTGCGCCATTGATGTAGATGCGTGATTTGTTGCCCGCCGCGACGATACGTCTAACGACCATGTGGTCATCGGGCGTTTCAATTCCCATCTCGTGGAGGTGGTCGCGAATGTCGGGGCGGGTGGAGAGATCGAAACAGCCCTCGATGACGGCCTGGTCGGCGCCGGTGCGTACACTCTCCGCCATCGCTTTTTCGCCCATCAA
>CAJYIL010000137.1 GCA_913774795.1 Pseudobdellovibrionaceae bacterium | reverse complement strand
GATTCACGCTGAGTTTGCGCTCGCGTCCGCCGCCTCCGGATCGCCGGACAAGTTCGGACACAGCACTCGGTGCGAAGAGAGATTGGGAAGAAGAGAAGTCGCACGCGGACCATGCGGGCTCGGCGCAAAAAGAGATCGTTGCGCTCTCACCCGCAGTCATCCCGATGCCCTATGTTGACCGTCGGTTCGCCGCAGCAAAACGACGCGCCCAACCAACGGTCAAGATAGGGCAAGTGAGAGATAACCGCGAGACCGCACGATCTGGCCGCTCTCAAGTGAGCCGGTCAGGCGCGGGCGGGGAGGAAAAAAATCGAAAGTACCGCGCACCCAAAACCCAAAACGCAAAACGCCCGGCGCAGAGGCCAGGCGTCGAGCAAACCAAACTGAAGCAGAATCTTACTTCTTCTTCGCGGCCTTTGCGGCAGCCGTCGCGGCATCGCGCTCGTCGCGGCGACGCGCGAGGATACCGTCGAGGACGACGACGGCTTCCTGGCGAAGGTCGTTTTCGTAGATGAAGCGGTAGAAGCCTTCGATCTCAGGCGATTGGCGGAATTTCTTCGTCGAGGTCGGAAGGTTGTCCGAGGCCACGAAGTCGATCGACGAGCCGTCTTTGGAGAGCTTTACTTTTTCGGTTTTTTTCGACATGCCGAGAACTTACGCGCCAAAGACGCCTGAAGTCAACCGAGGCGCAACCCGTGACCAATCAATCCTCTAAACGCTATAAAAGACCTAACAAGGCAGGTGCCCCCGTGCTTCGTTTAGATGGAAAAGCGGTCGCCGACGCAAGACGCAAGGTCCTTCAGGACAAAATCGCCCAGTTCACGCAAACTCGCCAAAGAAAACCCGGTCTCGCCGTGGTGATCGTCGGGCAGGATCCAGCCAGCCAGGTCTACGTCAAAAGCAAAGTCAAAACGACGACCGAAGTCGGCATGCTCTCAAAGCACATCGAACTTCCCGAAACGACGAGCCAGGCCGATCTCCAAAAACTGATCCAGCAACTCAACGAAGACAAAACGATCGACGGAATTTTGGTTCAGCTGCCGCTTCCGAAACACATCGACACAACAACGATCGTCGAAACGATCAAGCCCGAAAAAGATCCCGACGGGCTCACGACCGGAAACCTCGGCCTCCTGATGGCGGGGAGAAAACGCGTGGCGCCCTGCACTCCGCAAGGCGTGATGAAAATCCTCGAGCACTACAATCTCGATCCGAAAGGAAAAAACGTCGTCGTGGTCGGACGATCCAACATCGTCGGAAAACCGATGGCGCAACTCATGCTCGACGCCGACGCGACGGTCACAATCGCCCACAGCCAAACGAAAAACCTGAAGCAGCATACAAAGCAAGCCGACATCGTCGTTGTGGCCGCAGGAAAACCGCAATTTCTCGGCGCAGACGACTTCAATGAAAACGCGATCGTCATCGACGTCGGTATTCATCGCACGCAAGACAACAAAGTGACGGGCGATGTGCGCTTCAAAGAATTGAACGTGCGGGCCGCAACTCCTGTTCCGGGCGGAGTGGGGCCGATGACCATTCAGATGTTGATGGAAAATACGCTCGCGCTAGCCGAGCTTACTTAGCCGGCGCCGCAGAACACGTCGCCGGAAGCTTCGGCGCCGGCACGACGAACGACGTATCGTAAGTGACTCCGTATTTCGATGGAGCGCGACCCACAAACTGCGCAGCCAAGAATCGCACGACGTAATCCCGAGACTCTTGAGGCCCGATGTTCAGCTTACGAAGTTCCCAGTAACCGATCTTCGCCATATCGTAAGCGCACAAGCGCGACTCATCACAGATGTTCATCTGTTGAGCGGCGGTTTTCATGCGGCGTTTGAGTCCGCCTCCGCCCATGTTATACGCCATGATCGCGAGCTTCGGATCGTGTTTGAACGTGTTGAGCAACTCTCGCAAATAGCGCGCGGCCGCGATCGAAGACTTCTCGAGATCGGCGCGCTCGTCACACTGATTTGCGCGGTAGCGGTAGAGTTGTTTTCCGTTCACCACGCGAGTTTTCTCGGCGGTCACGTCGAACACGCGAAGACCTAAGCCTTCGGCCGTACCCGGCATGAACTGCCAAGGTCCGACGGCTTTCGCCGATGAAACGCTGATGTCGTAATCGGAGTAGAAGTAGCGCGACTCAACGAACATCAAGAACAAGAACTCGGGCGGAATTTCTTTTGTCGCGAGTGAACGAATCACCAAATCGAGATTCGGGCGCGCGCGCGACAAGAATTTCTTCATGTCGCCTGAGCGTTTGCCCACCGACATGTTTTTGATCTCGTCTTGAACGACCGAATGAGTTTTATCGCGCTGGAAAAATGCCGTAATCGGATTCGCCGGATCATACGGGATGTATCGATCGCCCGCCGCCGTGTCGTCAGGCAAAACCAAAGTCGCTCCGCCGTCGTCGTCGTCACCGGGAACAGCAGATCCAGCGCCGGTTGGTGCCGATGGAAGACGAACGCGCATGAAGGCCCACGCCGAACCGTCAGCGACACGTAACAAGAGTTCGCCCTTGTTCGAGTTTCCGAGGAGGCGTCCGTCGAGAGCTTTGTCGTCTTTGGCGCGAATTGAAACGTTCTCTTCTTCGCCGCCGGTTGCAACGAGATCGCCTGATGCTTCGACGTCACCGGCACGAAGATCGAACATCGCCGGACCCCACGCGACTTCAGTGGTCGTCATGATGGGAGAACTTCCGACGGCCTGAGCGATGCGGTCGAGTTTCGTTGTTCCGGCTCCGCCTGCGGAGAACGGACCTAAGAATTCGATCGTGACTGTGCGGGTGCGGTAGATGAAGCCTGCTTCGGCGGTGCCTTTCGACATGCGCACTTCGACAGCCACGCAATCGTTATCCAGACAGTGAACGTTCAAGCGAACATCAGAACCTGCCGTCGTGACCGACGCGGCATCATGAGCGGAATTCAAGACAGCTGAGAAAACCACCGGAGCGGAGCCGAAAGAAATCGAGACGGCGAGTTTTGCCGGAGCCGCGGAGACTGGGTTGCCGGCGAGATCTTGGCGTGCGACCGAGACGCTCTTCACCGACGCGGCAAAGTCGAGATTCTCTTTTGGAGTGGGATCGATCGACTGCTTGAGGAGTTCAAGTTCCGCCGAATCAGCGGCGCCCGTGTAGGGTACGCCTTTGGGGTTGGTGGCTCCTGTAAAGTCCTTGGTTTCTTTGTCAAAATCGCGCGGCGCGAACGACTTTCCGCAGGCCGCGACAGACAGAGCTAAAATGACAGAACCCAGGAGACGGATCATCAGCCCTAGCTAGAGCAAGCGGGGGGCCATCCCCAGGTCGTACTCGACATCTCAGGAGCCCGATCTGACTTATATTTAGTCATAAGCCGATGACGAAATGCGGCACTCCGTGACAGCCGCCCCTCCGAAATCAACACTGCGGGCGCTCACAAAGGACTCAGCAAAATGGCTCAAGACCCGAACGAAAAGCTGCAGGAAACCCATCTCCGCCAGACCCACGAAGGTCACGGGGCGAAGATGGTTCCGTTTGCCGGATGGTACATGCCGGTTCAGTACAAAGGCCTCAAGGAAGAGCATCAAGCCGTACGCGAAGGCGTCGGCCTTTTCGACGTGAGTCACATGGGCGAAATCCGCGTGAAAGGCCCGAAGTCGCTCGAGACTTTGCAGTGGATCACCACCAACGACGTTTCGAAATTGAAAGCGGGCGACGCGCAGTACTCGCTCTTCCCGAACGAGGACGGCGGCATCGTCGACGATCTCTTCATTTACTGCATGGTGCCCGGAGACGATTACCTTCTCTGCGTGAACGCCTCGAACGCCGACAAAGACTTCGCCTACGTGGTGAGAAACAACCGCGGCGCGGAAGTGGTCAACGAGTCGTCGCAGTGGTCGCAAATCGCAATTCAGGGCCCGAAGGCGATTGAGCTTTTGAAGCGAACATTTGGCGATGAGGCTGGCGTCGTTCCGCGCAATGGGCATCGCGAATTCCTTTTCAATGGGTCGACGACGATCTTGGCCCGCACAGGCTATACGGGCGAAGACGGGGCGGAAGTGTTCGTGCGTAACGAACAGGCGGCCGCTCTCTGGCAGACGCTCATTCAAAAAGGTCAGGATTTGGGCGTGCAGCCAATCGGCCTCGGAGCTCGCGATACCTTGAGAACCGAGATGAAGTACTCGCTCTACGGAAACGAGATCGACGACACCACGAACCCCTACGAGGCAGGCCTCGGTTGGGTCGTAAAGCCAGCGGCCAAAGACTTCATCGGGAAGGCCAAGATCGTCGCGGCGAAGGAAAAGGGCCTTAAGCAAAAGCTCGTTGGACTCGTGCTCGAAGACCGCGGAATCCCTCGCCAGGGATTTACCGTGCACTCCGGCCCCGATTCGTTTGACACCAACAAAATTGGCCGAGTAACTAGTGGGACGCTGTCTCCAAGCACCGGTCAACCGATCGGGATCGCCTACATCGACGCGGCTTACGCCGACATCGGTACAACGGTCTACTTGGACATCCGTGGTCGCGGCGCCAAAGCGCGCGTTGTGGCCACTCCGTTTGTACAAACGGAACTTACGAAGAAATAAGGGAGACTTTGATGTCGACGACTTACGCTTTGCCAGAAGATTTCTATTACACAAAAGACCACGAGTGGGCACAGGTCGACGAGAACATCGTCACGATCGGTGTGACTGAGTTCGCGCAAGAGCAACTCGGCGAAGTCGTTTACGTTGAACTTCCGGAAGAAGGTCAGAAAGTAAACCAGGGCGAATCGTTCGGCGTTGTTGAATCCGTGAAAGCGGCTTCTGACTTGTACGCTCCGGTTTCGGGCACGGTCATCGAAGTGAACACGGCTCTCCTCGAAGATCCAGGTTCGTTGAACGATGATCCGATGAACAACGGCTGGCTCATCCGCATCGAGATGGACACCGAGAAAGAACTCGCGAACCTCATGCGTGTTCCTGATTACCGCAAGCTCATCACCGAGAAGAAGTAAGCTCCGGGCCCTTGCGGGCGCGATCTGCGAGAGAAGCCGAGCCCCAAAGGGTTCGGCTTTTTTTATTGCCCGCTCTCGCGTAGACAAGGCCGTCGTGAGTCGCTAAGCTCTGGGCCTCACTTCTCATGTGCCCGAGTGGTGGAATTGGTAGACACGCCAGACTTAGGATCTGGTGCGTAAGCGTGCAGGTTCAAGTCCTGTCTCGGGTACCATCGTTACTGCAAATCAAACTTGGCGATGCTTGATTTTATGTGAGCCAAGCGCTCCATTCGTGCGGGGTCGCGAACGGCCGCGACGAGTTCAGCGTCACCAAGTTTTAAAAGGTCGTTCCGCAAATTCTGCATGTCGACGAAGGTGGACTCAAGTTCGGCGCAGGAAGTGGTGCTCGGATGCAGCTTGCAGAGCCGGTTCGGATAATCTGAAAGCTCCTGAGTGCGAGCATCCTTTTCAAGAGAATTACGAATGCTGCTTGCCCACTTCAGGCTGGTGTGAAGGGATAGGCTCTCTTCCAAGTCGATCTTTAACACTTTCGCGTACGTCGCTTTCGCCTGTGAGTCGCCAAGCGCGGCCGCGATTTCGTAGATGGCCAAACGTTCAAATGTATGTGTCTCGGTGATTGTTCCGTGAGGAGTTTTTCCGTTTAAGTTGATTTCTTTCAGATGCTTCTCGCCGCCCAGCGAGTTGAAAAAATAGGTGTTCATTTGTGCGCTCACAACGCCGTCGTTTACGTTGTTCATGAGGTACACGGGTTGGGTGATCGAACTCGCGAGATTCTTTATTCGTTCTAAATACAGCTTGCTCTTAGAAGCGTCGGGGGATGCGGGGAGTTCGTTTAGCATCGCGTTGACCAGCGATTGAACTTCGCAGCCCATGCGTACGTCGTTTTGCGTTGCGGCCGAACCCGCAACGACTTTCGCAACAAGTTTGAGTGGAGCAAAACTGTTGACGGCTGAGCCAAGCTGACAGCTGCCGAAGTTTAAAATTCCTTTTACTTTGAGAGCCGGCTCGATAAGCACGACTCCCTTCACAAGCTTCGGGTATCGGTGCGCTGCGAGCACCGAAAGAAGGCCGCCCGTCGATTGACCAGCGATGATCACATTCTCTCCCATCGTGCGGGCGATCTTCATGGTTTCGTCGAGTGCGTTGACCCAATCCACGAAAGATGTACGAAATGCTCCAACCTTTGGGTTGGGATCGGTCATATCGTATCTGACTACGTTCTTCTTCGCATCGTAGAACATTCCGCGAGCCGAGAGCGCCTTCTTATGGCCAGGCAGGGTCATGGTGATGACGTTCGGAATTTCGTGAGGCTCGAGCTCCGAATTTGTCATCGCGCCGTTGAATTGATCAGAGTCACCCCAGAGGCCGTGAATGAAAATCACCACCGTTTTGGGACGCGGCCCAGCGTTCATCTCGTAACGAGTGTACAAATCTTTGTAGGCTTGAACCCTGTTGAAGAGACGGAAATACGACTTATCTAACGCATTTCCGCGTTGAGCGAGATTTGCGACCAGTTGGTCGTAACAAGCTTGTGACGTCCGATCCAAAGAAGGGTCACAGCCTATCTCGGACTCCAAAAAGATCGTTCGGGGCGCCTCTTCCGCAGGCGTTGTGGCCAAAACTGGCATTGCGATGAGAAGTGAGGAGGCAAGGCTCAAACTCGCTAAACAGCGATCAAAAGTTAGACGACGACCTGTCATTAGATTCTCCTCGTGCGCAGTAGGCTTGCGCATGAGGAGTAAGTGCAGGCGGCGCACCAGCGAATGGGCTGCTGATTAGCGCTGTGGCCAGAGGCGAACGAAAATCACGCCGTGAGCCGGCGCCCAGCCGCTCAAAGCGGGCTTCGTCGAGAGCATCTCTTTGCCGGTCCAGAGGTTGCGAAGACGAAGCGACTTCGGTTGGCCCAAGCCAAGATCCGCGATCTTCGCCGTCATCGTGACGCCGGTTTCGCGCAAGTTGAAGAAGCCGACCGCGACGGAGCCGTCGGCCATGCGCTTCACCAAGATTTTTTCGTTTGCTTGTTCGGCGACGTCGAAGACCGGTGCGCCGAGCGCGTCTTGGTTCACGTCGAGAACGTCATCGTTGGTGAGAAGCGACACGGTCAAAGCATCAAGCTGCGAGAGATCGCCGCTAAACAAAAGTGGCGACGACATCAGGCTCCAGAGTGACATGTGTGTCTTCTGTTCGTCGACCGTGAGCTTTGTCGGGCGCGGAGGTTGGTTCGGAATGTCGTATTGACCGAGCTTGCTTGGCCAGTTGCCCTTTCCGACCATCAACATGTCGAGATCGTTCCAGTGGCCTGGGCCCGCGAATGTCGAGAGAGGAATGTTATTGAAGCCGTTACGAACGACTGCGGCCCATTCGTCGGCGAGATCGTGGTTCGTGCGCCAGAGATTTCCTCCGACCATCGCGCCCCACTTCCAGACGTTGTTCTCACCGTATTGGCAGATCATGTGAACCATCGAGCGAGACGACTTCTCGATCGCGTCGGTCATGCGTTGGTACATGAGTTCTTGTTTCGCGACATAACGATCGCGAACCGCTTTGTCTTTCGGGAAGATACAGAAGTCGTACTTCACGAAGTCCATGCCCCAGCGAGCGTAAGTCTCAACGTCGATGTCGAGGTAGGACTTCTGAGTTTCGAATTCGTGGTCTTGAGTGCCTTCGAAGCCCGCGCACGTTTTCGGGCCCGGAGACGTGTACATGCCGATTCACAAACCGCGCGAGTGCACGTAGTCGGCGAGAGCTTTCATATCGGGGAAGCGTGAGTTCGGCACCATCTCGCCGGCGGCATTTCGTTTACCCTGCCAGCAGTCGTCGAGGTTGATGTAGTTGTAGCCGTGAGCCGCAAGGCCGGTCTTGACGATCAGGTCAGCGGCATCGCGGATCTTTTGATCGTCGATATTGCAACCCCAAACGTACCAAGGATTCCAGCCCATGATCGGCGTGAGCGCCTCAGTGCGCTTGCCGACGACGAATTCGAGATCTTTTGAGGCCGTCTCGCCCGATGGGGCTTGAACCATCACGCGCGTGTTGACTGTGCCCTGAAGAGTCGCCACGCCTTCGATGATGCCGGTGGCAGAGTTCAGCGTCAGGCCTTGAGGAAGACCGACGGCGGAATATTTCAACTGCTGGCCAGAGGCCGGCACCAAGTAAAGAAATGGTTTATCAAGCGGAACGCCGATGCGGCGAGCGCCGTTGACGCGAAGAGAGCCGGCCTGGGCGGCCGAAACGGTGAACAAAGTTAAAGCGAGGGCGAGGACGAAGCGAACGCTAGAGCTTTTCATCAAATTCTCTCCTGGGCCCGGAGATTCGGTTGGCAACCGGGCCTGGTCAAGGTGTGACACATAACGTGAACGAGTCGAAACAACTGACCGCGCAGGCCTTATTGCGCGAGTTCGGTTTCGATCTGCTCGAGGGATTTGCCTTTAGTTTCAGGGAGTTTCGCGAGGACGAAGAAAAGTCCGAGAACACAGATCGCTCCGTAAACCCAGAATGTTCCAGCCGCGCCCAGTGAGCGATTCAAGTACGGAAATGTGAACGTCAGGACAAAACAACCCACCCACAACGCACCAACCGCAACCGAAGTTGCGGCTCCGCGAATGCGGTTCGGGAAGATCTCCGAGATCACGACCCACACGACCGGAGCGAGCGAGACCGCGTAACACGCGATCGCGACGAGGACTAGCGCGAGGACGACCGGGCCGTGGATGCCGAACGCGTAGCACGCGCCGAGAACCGCATAACAAACCGCCAGGCTTGCGGCGCCGAAGATCATGAGAGGGCGACGTCCCCAACGATCGACGAGAACCATCGCGAGGATCGAGAAGAGCACGTTTACGATTCCGGTGATGACGATGTTGAAGAGAATGTCAGAAACCGCGTAGCCCGCATTTGAGAAAATCTCATCCGCGTAATTGAAGATCACGTTGATTCCGCACCACTGCTGGAAAATCGCCAGCACGACCCCCAAAACGAGCACGCGCAACAGTCGAGGCTCGAAAAGCGCACGCCACTGCATGCCGCCTCCGTCATCGTTCAAGGTTGCGCGAATCTCACGCGATACGCGTTCTGATTCGGTAGCGCCAAAGATGCGCTCGAGAACTTGATCCGATTCTTTTTGCATTCCGCGTTTGGCGAACCAGCGCGGGCTCTCGGGGATGAAGAACGACGTAACCAAGAAAAGAAGAGAAGGGACGGCGGTGACTCCGAACATCCAGCGCCATCCGTGCTGTCCATTCCACGATTGCAAGATGTCGTAAGCGGTTGCGCCCGCCGGAACAGGTTCGGCGATCATCCAGTTTACGATTTGCGCAAGCAAGATCCCGATGACGACGGTGAATTGGTTGAGCGCCACCATGCGGCCTCGAACGGCGGCCGGCGAAACTTCGGCGATATAGAGCGGCGAGAGACTCGACGCGAGACCGATCGCGACGCCGCCGACGATGCGCCAAATGACGAACGCCGTGAACGTCTGCGCAAGGCCCGTGAACACCGAAGAAATCGTAAAGAGAAGAGCGGCGAGAATGAGGAGTTTCTTGCGGCCGAAGCGGTCGCTCGCGGTTCCTGCGAACAAAGCGCCGAAAAGGCAGCCGATGAGCGCGCAGCTCATCGCCCAGCCTTGCTGACCAGGATCGGTCAGCGCGAAGAACTTCTCATAGAACGGTTTTGCTCCGCCGATGACGACGAAGTCGTAACCAAAGAGGAGCCCGCCGAACGCGGCGACGATCGAGATCATCCAGACGTAAGAGCGATTGTAGTCGCCCGAGAGGGCCGATGAGTCTTGAGCTGAGGCGGTGGCCGTAATCATGTGTCACTTCCGAGCGAGAGTTGAGACGAGATTGATTTCGATTTCGATTTTGACGAACGAAGAGTTTTTGCGCTCGACGTCTCACCGAGCTCACTCAAGAAGTCAGCGGCGGCCGCATGAGCCGGATCGCGTTTCAGCACATCTTGCGCGAGCGCACGGGCTTGTGACGTGCGTCCGAGACCCGCTTCGGCGAGAGCCTGCATGAAGCGAGCGGCCGTGACCTGACGAGCCTGAAGATCATCGTTAAAGAGGAGCATCGTCGGGAGCGACGTCGCGAAGTAGTCGATCTTCGCTTCTTCTTTTTCGTACGATTTCGCGTACGTGAGAAGTGAGCGGAACAACTTCGCAGCTTCTGATTTGCGACCGAGTTTTTCGAGAGAGCGCGCCGCATACGACGTCATCTCCGAGTAGGTGCGAACACTCATCTGCTGGAAATCGCCAAGCGTGCGGGATGCGATCGTCCACTGCTCACGTGCGGCGGTTTTATCGCCGAGCGCTTCGAGAGCACAACCCAGCCAGAAGTGAACGTCACTCTGGTTTGCAAGCAAGTGTTTCGCTTCGCCGAGATTTTGCGGCGAAGTGAGAGCGGCTTCGAATTCTTCGCGAGCTTGCGCGAAGTCACCGCGGGCCATCGCGTCTTGGCCTAAGAGCAAGTGCGTGCGCACGTGTTGTCCGAGCGTAAGACCTTCGCCGCCCTCCCATGGTTGGAAGTGGCGTGAAGACAAGATCGCTTGCGCCTTCAGCGGTTGGTGCGTTTGGTTGTAGAGAGTCGCGAGTTCAACGGCGAGATCGTCTCGTTCGCTGACGAGGTCGCTCTTCTTCTCGAGCTCTTTTAAGC
>CAJYIL010000136.1 GCA_913774795.1 Pseudobdellovibrionaceae bacterium | reverse complement strand
CGCATAAGTATCTCGAGATGATCTTCCATTACCGCTGCCAGAAGAATCTGTATCGAATCCGGCACCACACCCAATGCGGGATCGTCTGCGACTGCGTAGTAGTAATTGACCAAAGCTTGCGGCGATTGGCAGTTCCCGTCATCGCATAAGAAAGCATATACCTTGCTGGTGTTGAGTGAGCCGGGCTTGTTCTTCCAGTTGTAAGTTGAAAGCTCGTTTCGACAAACCGTATTCGCACCGGCGAGTCCGCCGAAATTTCCGTCGTAAGTGTTTTTCGTCAGAACAAAATAACCCGTGCCGCCAGTTCCCGCAGGCGCCGACGCATTTACACTTGTGAGATAAGAGACCCACTGGCCGTTCTCAAAGAACTCCATGCGGTTGATCGTCGTGTTGTAGCGGCCCATGCCGTTCGACGGCGATGATGGGCGCTGCGCGGTTGTTCCCGATGGGAACTGGATTGCGTCGGTGCGCGAGGCAAGATCAAGCGACACAAGCGGCGCCGTCGTGCCGATGCCGACATTTCCGTTCGAATCGATACGCATGCGTTCGGAATACCCGCCCGAAGTTCTTTGCCCCCAAACGAGAGTGCTTGCGTAGTTTCCCGCTCCCGGCGCTGCAATAGCCCCGAAGTAAGCGTTTTGCTGAACAATCGCTGAGTTCTGCGTGCGGAATCCGATGAGCGTCGAGTTACCGTCGGCGAAATACCCATTCGACATCAATGCGGCGACCCGAGGCATGATATCTGTTCCCGTCGGTGTGTAGCCGTCAGAGTAAGACCGAATAATGTTAAGGACTGGGTTGATCCCGTCTAGCGGATGAACGTTGCCGGATGAAAGATTTACGCCTCCATTACCCCAATCGCCACCGCCGACTTGAAGATTGATGCTTCCACCGACGGCGTTGCCCGTAGCCTCTTGAGCTTTGAAACTGATGGCAGTGCCGTTTACGTTCGTGCCGGTCGCTGTTCCACCATTCACGTCAAGAATTCCGGTCGGCGCAGTCGTGCCGATACCGACATTTCCAGAGAAGTAGTTCGAATTCGCCGAGTCCTTTTGGTAAACGCCCCAATTCTTCGTGCCGGCGATGCTATCTATGAAAATCCTATAGCCGTTATTGACCAAGCCTGAACCGGTATTCGCGCCAGACGCGTAATAACCGTAGGAGTTCGAAACGGTGCCGGCACCCGTGTTTTCACGACTGAAGCTGAGCCAATCAAATTCGTCGTCGAATTCCCTGACGAAGTCGCTACGACCGAGTAGATGCCGCTCAATTCGTTGTTCGCGCCCATGCCGCTGACGCCGTCTACGTGGTTATAGATGCCGCGAATGATATTCGTGGTTCCTGAACGGGCCACCATGAAGTTCGTTTCTAACCCAGCCGTTAAACCTGTGTTGTTGGCTGTTCCATTCATGATCGAGTAGATATTGGACGTCGAATAATTGCCGGTATGCGACCACGGGTTTGACTGCACCATCAAGCGAGGATCCGTGGCCACGCCATTTCCTTGTCCGATGTAAACCGTGTTTTCGACATGGAGGCCGCGAGATGGCGATGTCGTGCCGATTCCGACTTTTCCACCCGCACTCGCGATGTAGACATTGCCCTTAGATGCGTCGGGCGTTCCGTCGATGCGCAGATCAGCCGCCGCACCGAGCCCGCCGTAGATCTGCGGTGTCACCATGTTTGTCGTTGCGGTGACCGAGCCTTGCGAAAGAATATTGCCGGCGGTGTTGAGCGCGCCACCGACGCCGACTCCGCCATTCACCGTAAAATCACCCGTCGTCGGGCTTGTCGAAAGTGTCGACTGTGCGATGTTTACGTAAGAGCCTGCGGCAGGTGTGATCGTAATTGGCCCACCGACATTCGAGATGCTCGAAACGTTGGAATAGTTGCCGGCCGACAAAGATGTTTGGACTTGATAGCGAGTCGAACCAATCGTGAAATAGAGTCCTGCCCCGTCGTACTCCATAGTGCCATCTTCGACAGTCGTCATGACCGGACCTGGGCCGAACTTCAACGGCGCCGTGGCCGCCGCGGTCGTTCCGGGCTTGAGCTGTAACGCAGCGGTCGGTGATGTCGTGCCGATACCGACTTTGCCTGCGGAATCGATGCGCATGCGCTCTGTCAAAGCGGTATCGTTGGTCGAGAACGTGATCGACTTGCCGGCGGCCGTCGCACTCAACCCCAGGCCGTTCGCAGATCCACCCATCGTACCGGCGAGGGCGCCTGTGTTCGAAAATACGTTAAAAGCGCCGTTTTGGCTCGAAGATCCGGCATTCACCATTTGGCGTGCGAGAATAGTTCCCGCGACGTCAAGAGTCGTCGAAGGCGTTGTCGTGCCGATACCGACGTTGCCGCCCGTGTAATTGATGCCCGGAGCTTGCGTCACCCACTGCGACGAAGCCGCCGGTGCGGCCCACGCAAGCCCGCCCGCCCCGTCCGTCGTCAGAACTTGTCCGTTCGAGCCCGCATTCATCGGCCACGTCAGCGAGTACGACGCCGTCAATGCCGGAGCTAACATCGTGACCGAAAACGCCGAAGGTGAAGCCGCGAAGATTTTGAAATCACGTGTCGTCGTCACCGCCGATGCCAACGTGCCTGAGGTCGTGATCGAAACGTTGTTCGCAATTTGCGTTGTTCCGACCGCGCCGCCCGCAATCTTCGTCGAGTCGACGGCGCTATTTTGAATCATCGTCGTCGTGACCGAATTCGGTCCCGCGACTGAAGGTTGTGACACCCAGGAGCTGCCGTTCCAACCAAGAACTTCACCGGTTGTCATCATCGGAAGTGGTGATCCGCCCAACTGTTGAAAACGAGATGATGTGCCATTCGCTAGAGCGATCAATTCCGTGTATTGCGCGTTCGATAAAGGTGCCAGGCCGGTTAACGGATCGCCGCCCGCACCAACGACTCGCAACAACGAATCGGCACCAAAGCCACCCAAAGTTTTCGATTCAAACGCATAAGGAACAAAATTGATTTTTTGCGCGGGAATCGGCTCCCACGTCGCCATCGTCTCGTCTTTAAAAAGTACGACGAGGTTTCGGCCATCACTCACGTTCGGCGTCCACGCGCCAGTGCCAGTCGAACAAGTCGAAACGTCGAGGGTAAAAGCCCCACGGTTTGCGAAAATTCGGTCGAGAGTGAGACCTGTGGTGTCCGTGCGTGATCCGTTTCCATCATTAATCGTTAAAGAGAACGCACCGCTTGAATTGCGCAAGTCTTGCGACTGCACCTCTTCGTA
>CAJYIL010000135.1 GCA_913774795.1 Pseudobdellovibrionaceae bacterium | reverse complement strand
GCGCCCTCTCGGGCAGCCGGATCACGATCTCGGTTGAATCGTCTTCGCGGAGTTTCGCCGCGAGCGCATGAACGACGACGGGCGAAGTCAAAGCTTCGGTTTCGATGAGAATGAAGCGACGCGCGCTCCGGATCGCGCTCAAGATCAACCGCTCGTTTTCGATGATCGGAGGAAGATCGCGGGCCACCCAGGTGCGCGCGAGACCCACACGAAGTTCGCTGAGGTCGATACGCTTGATAGGAAACGAATTGGATCCCGCCTGGATGTCAAGTGCGCGACGCGAGGGCTGATAGAGCTCGCGCACGGCGCTTGCGACCGGACCCGACGCTAAAACTCCGATTTCGCCAGCGCCCATGAAGATCAGTCTTTCATCAATGATGACGACCCGCTCTCCGCTCTCTGAGCGATGCTTACGCACTTCGAGCGAAGGTTGGTCCCGCTTTGCTGCATCGATCAGCTCGTGGTCACCGAAGGTTCCGCCGACCAGCACAAGCGAATCTCTCGCGCCCGCGATCGCGCGCGCGAGCGTTGTTTTAAACTGCTCGCGGTGAGTGAAGATCGTGATCTGCTCGGCTACGACCAACGCTTTGATGTTGCGATGAGGACGAAAGAGTGTCGGGCGCGAAAGATAAGCGAGGTGTACCGCCCTCGGCGTTCGTTGCAGCCGATGTAGACTTAAGGAAAGAACGGGCGCGATTTCTGTTTCACCTGTTTTAATCGAAGGGCCATCCACAGCTTCAAAAAGCGTAAACTGAGTGAGGTCTAGTTTCGTATGAATAAACGGGAACAATCTCCGGTCCATATTCAGTGAATTGGCGACCGAATCAACACCACTGGCCAGCGACAAGTTTGCTAATTTGCTTCAGGGACAAGTTGATTCATCAGAGACGGCAGGAGGCCAATCATGTCACACCAGCACACCCACGACGAGCGCATCACGGTCCTCAGCTGGGCCACACCGTTCTTAGCTCTCGCGCTTTTGGCCTTTCTCCTGACGTCGTCCATCGGACAAACACAGGCTCAGGAGCCCGCGTTGACGGATCCGCGCGCGCGCGAATTCATGGGGCCCGGAAAAACCCGAACGTCCCAACAGCTCATCTGCACCATCTCTTCGTTTTTCTCAGTCGACGCCAACGAACAGGTTTCAGATATCATTCGTGTCGAGGGACGTGGATTGGCCACCTGCAAAAATGATCAGGGGTTCCAAACTGACGTGCCCGTCTCCTCGGTGATCACCGCCCGAGCCGTCGGCGATTGGGCGAATGCGGGCGAACTCTCGTTCTCCGGGAATTCGAGCTCGTTCGTGATCACGCGCGAAATCTCCCAGATGCAAGAC
>CAJYIL010000134.1 GCA_913774795.1 Pseudobdellovibrionaceae bacterium | reverse complement strand
GTTGAGCTTGTTCCTGATGCGAGACCCGAGAGAGTCGAAACGATCTTCTCCGCTTCACCATACTTCACGTAATAAACGAAAACGCCCCCGGCTTCAGACGGATCAAGTTTGTAATCGAGTTTCTTGACGAGATCGCGAACCTTTTGAATACCGGCATTGTTGCCGACGACGATGATCGCGTTCGTGCGGTCATCCGAAGCGACGAGTGATAGCTCTTCAGGCGTACCGCCGCCCGGAGTTCCACCGCGCGAACGGAAGCGCGGAACACCCGCGCCGAACGCCGGAGCCCCTGTGCCGCCACCTTTCGAGGTGTCTTTGTTGATGATCTGGTTAATCAAATCCGCCATGTCTTTTGATTTCGAGTAACGGATTTGGACGACCGCGAGTTGCTCTTCGAAACCCGGCTTATCGAGATCGTTGATGATCTTCATGATGCGTTCGATGTTCGCACCGTAATCCGAGATGATGAGAGAGTTCGTCGGTTCATAAGGCGTCATCTCGCCATCTTTCGAAGGCAAAATTCTCAAGCGCTTATTCACTTCTTCGGCTGAGATGTGCTTCAAGTGGATGATCCGCGTGATCATCAAATCGGCGTTCGGGTAGTATTGACCCGCGTACGTCTCGATCGAATCGCGCTGTGCGTTTCTTGCCGATTTAATTTTCAAGAACTTGCCTGACGGAACAACGGTGAAGCCGTTGATCGCAAGAGCTGACAAGAAGGCCTTGTAGGCTTCTGCGACGGAGATCTGAGTCGGAGCGATGATCGAGATTTTTCCGCGAACGCCCGGGTCAATGATGAAGTTCTTGCCGGTGAGTTGCGAGATCGCTTTGGCGATGTCGGTAATTTCCGCGTTCGGATAATCGAACGATTCGATCAAATCGGGAAAGTTCTCGTTCGTGATGTCTTCGATCTGCGCTTTCGACATGTCGACTTTCGCGCCTTGGCCGGCTTTCGGTCGACGCGAAGTTCCGCCGAAGGAGCCACCCGAAGACGAACCGCCGCCAAATGAGGTCGGAGGAGAGGCGTCGAAAGAACCGGTTGGGTTATCCGTTGGAGGCGCGCCGAAATCCGTGGGTGGAGCGGGCGGCGCCGGAGGTGCTTGGTTGAACGATCCCGTTGGTTCGTCGAACTCTTCTTCTTCGAAGAGACGATCGAGTTCATCGTTTCCGTTTTGGGCTTTCGCCGTCGACGAGACAACGATCGGAAGGAGTGACGAATGAGTCATCAAGCCCACCAAAGCGATGTGCATGAGTTTAGTTCGACGAGACAGCTTCATAGATGCAACCTTCCTGGCTACTGCGTGATCGAAAAGTTCAAATTCTGTTCTTGGCCCGCGCGCCCGATGCCGATCTGAATCGACGAGGAACCACTGCGAAGCGCGTTGTACATATCCATCGCTTTCCCCGGAGAATCGACTTTCTCTCCGTTGACCGATCTGATGATGTCGCCTTTTTTAAGACCTAGTTTTTCGTAGATCGAACCAGGTGCGATATCGACGAGGTTGAACCCTTCGACCTGCCCACCGGCGCCCATCACGGGAACAGCGCGCGCTTGCTGAAGAAGCTCAGGCAAGTTGCTCGTGAGCTTCGTGATGTCCGATTGCTTCAATTCGAATTCCGTCTCTGATTTCTGCAAGACTTCGCCGACTTGTTTCGGTGCGGCTGACTTCATCCCGGCATTGAACTGGAGACGGGCGTCGTCTTTAATCTCGACGAACTCAAGTTGGCCAGACGAGTTGTTCCGAAATTCAAGGCGGTTGCGTTTGATCTTTGTGACGACCGCAAGTCCATCGGGAATTTCGCCATCGACCCGCACGGCGACTTGAGCGTTTTTGTTCTTCAGCTGAATCGTCGCAACCGAGCGGGCCGGGTTGACGTGAACGATCGTGCCGACAAGTTGAATTGGAAGATTCGAAGGCACTGGATCAGCATCGGGGGCTTTTTTACCGCCGCCTTGCACTCCGAACGGATCGGCGTCAGTTTGATCCGCGCGGAAAATATTCCGTTCGTTGATGATGTTGTATGCCGATCGATCGTTGAAAGCCATCGGTCGGGGTGCTGCCATTTTTGCCGGCGGCGGTTGCGAAGGAAACCACTTCTCGCGCATCGAAAGAATGCCGAGATCCGCGATGATGAAACCCATCAAGGCGAGGAGGGCTGCGATTGAGACGTTGCGAATCAATCTCTCTGATGGCGCACGTGACTTCATGCCGTCAATTCTCGAGCGCGCATCCGGTGCGCTCGATTCGAGTTATCTAAAGTTGTTACTATTCTGAAATATATCAGAGCGCTGCGACTGAAGTCGCAGGAAAATTCGTCCATCTAGACTGGCCTTCTAGACTCGCCCCAGGGCTGGCTAAGCGCGAGAGCCGAACTAGACTTAAGGTTGGTTCACGCGTGCGAGATATTTCTCATCGACAGATTCGGTCGGAAGCGCCATCGCCTTCTCACGCGCTTCTTGTCCGAGAAGCGAAGAGAGATACCGCTCGGTATATGACGGAAGAATGACGACGATCATCTTGCCTTTCATTTCTGGCTTCGCCGCTTGCCGAAGTGCCGCGACAATTGCGGCTCCGCCACTGATGCCGACCGGAATGCCTTCTTCGCGGATCACTTTTTTCGCCATCGCGATCGCGTCGTCGCTTGTGACCTTTTCGGTGGCGTCGATGAGCTTGGTGTCGAGGTTCTTCGGAATAAATCCGGCACCCAAACCTTGAATCTTGTGCGGTCCTGGTTTCTCACCCGAGATAACCGCTGATTCGGCAGGCTCGACCGCGATCATTCTGACCGATGGCTTTTTCGCTTTCAAAACGCTGCCGACGCCCGTGAGTGTTCCGCCGGTTCCGACTCCCGCAATGACCATGTCGACTTTGCCATCGGTGTCGTTCCAGATTTCAGGAGCCGTCGCCTGACGGTGAACTTCAGGATTGGCCGGATTGTCGAACTGACCCGGCATGAAGCCGCCGTCTTTTTCCTGAAGCTCGAGGGCTTTGGCAATCGCCCCTTTGATTCCGAGCGGCCCCGGAGTCAGTACCAACTGCGCTCCTAATAATAAGAGAAGCGTTCGACGTTCTTGCGACATGGTCTCGGGCATCACAAGCGTGAGCGGGTAGCCTTTGGCGGCGCAGATGAAGGCCAGCGCGATGCCGGTGTTGCCAGAGGTTGGCTCGATCACGCGACCGCCCGGTCTCAAACGACCGTCGGCTTCGGCCGCCTCGATCATCGCGCGCCCGATGCGGTCTTTGACCGAACCGAGCGGATTTCTGAACTCCATCTTAAGAACGATATCGGCCCCGAGATCCCGGCCCAGTTTACGGAATCGCGTGAGAGAGGAGTTGCCGATCGTTTGCGTGATGTTGTCTGCGACTTTCATGTGGGCTCCGGATTCGGAAGAGAGTGACCTGGATAGTAATAATGGAAACCACTCGAGTAAAAAAGGAAGGCTGAGTGTCACTGACTTAGGTCTGGCTAACAATTTATGAGCAATACCGTGGAATATGAGGCGACCCTAACAATTCAAACACTCGATTTTCGCCTGGTACGCGGCTTGCTCTAGAGGTTGGCAAGTGACGTTGAACGGCACGTCACACTGAACAAGCTATATTACGATCTTTGAACGGATCGGCACTTTTGGGGATGGGTAACATGACAGCAGCACAACGGATTTCTAACGCACTGGTTTTCTCTGGACGCAACGGCCTCGATTTCATCGATCTCCGCACGAGTGTTCTTCGTATTCCAGAAGTCACGATTCGGATTCGCCAAGCGCAAAGCGTTCTCGACACTCTCGATCTTCCAAAAGTCGATCTCTTCAACGTCATCTCGTCAGATGACGAGACGTTCTTCCGCAACATCAAATTGAAATCGCTTGCGGCCGCGGTCGTGCAGATCGGTCTCTTCGATCGCTACGTGAAAAATCAACGTCGCCCAGACTTCATGATTGGCAACTCGAACGGCGATTCGGCGATGCTCGTTTGCGCCGGCCTCATGACCTTCGAAGAAATGGTTCGCAACTCGCAAGCCGTTGAAACTTTGAAGCCTCAAAACGTGATCCCACTCGGAGCTCCAGCAGCGATCGAACTCGTCGTTCAAGCAGCACCGTTGCTGTCGGGTCTTTCTCTCACGGAGTTCCGCGCGATCGAAGCTGTTCAAACGGAGAACGGCCTCACGTACGCAACATCGGGCGAAGGCGCGATGGATCTCAAAAAAGTCGTTTCAAACTTGTTCTCGGAGCGTTCGGTTGAGCGCTTCATCAACCTCGGCCCAGCGGCTGCGGTGATGACGTCTGAGTACAAAGCGATCTCGGAAGACATCGAAGCGATCGACTCGATCGAACTCGATCCGATGCTCGGCTGGTTCTGGAGCGGCGTTCGCACATCGCCGTCAGCGCTCGCGCAATAATCGAAAATTTCTGTCCCGTTCAGGTGTTGGTGTTGGGTCGAGCAGGGGTGCTCGACCCTTTTTTATTTTTGGGTCGAGCGTGCGGGTTGCCCGGGCGCGAGAGTTGGTCAATCGCTGCTTTCTCGAGCGCGTTAGACAGTAGGCCTCAAGCGGTTATGCGCGCCGCACATCCACCGCAAGTTGGTTGATTCATTCGCCCCGCTGCGCGCAAACGGGACGATGTGATCGAGCTGCAGGAAACGGGTTGAGCTGCATCGTCGACCGTCTTCACTCACGAAGGTGCAACCCCATCCATCATCCTCGATTTGATGTCTCTGCTGGGCAGGGATGTAGCGCGTTCGTTTCACCTCCGCAGCGGAGGTGAAGGTTTTTCGGCCTTTGAGGTCCGCTTCGCGATGTAGCTTCGAGACAGTTTCGCGTCGCACGTTTCGAACTTTCGCGCGCTCCGCCTTTCTTTGCGGGTCGTATTTTTCGAGCCCGAGCTCCGCGAGACGCTCAAGCAGACTCTCGGTTGTCATCGATGGATCGACATGGCTGAGCAAGTCCTTGAGCTGATTCATTTTGTCGTTCAGTTCTTTTGAGATTGAGAGGCTTACGCGAAGTCGGTCGTGCGAAATAGAATGTTGCGTTTCGCGTTTCTCGCGATCGGGATTTCTGCGTGCGAATTCCTCTTCGGCCTCGCGGCGGGATTTTCCGAGGCAGGTTTCGACGAGTTCGATTTTGGCATTCAAGCTATACGGTCTTTCAATCTTTGCTTCCTGGTAAAGAAACGATTGAACGTCGGCCGCGACGCTCAAGCTTAATTCTCCGGTCTCAAGCTTCTCCTCAAACTGCGGCATCTCTTTGACGAGCTTCATTGCATTGATTCGTCGCATGGCTGAGCCTGACGCTAGTCAGCCGAAATGTTTCGTCACCATCTCGTAGAAGCTGGGATAACCGCGTTCGAGATAGATCTTGCGCGCTGAGATTTCTTGAAAGAGTCTGATGATCTTTAACGTCGACTCGCGCTCACGTTTGATTTCTTTTTCTGCTTCAAGAACGAGTTCCGAGTTTGAAAGTTTCATTTTTCACCTCCGCAGCGGAGGTTGTAACACTGGTTTTAAAATCGCGGATTTTCTGAAGATTCGAAACGCTCATTGTTGTTCGAAAGTTGCATCAGGAGTGCTTCCTCCGAGCGCCAAAGCTCGCAGACAAGGTCGAGAATAAATGTTCACCAACCATCGCGATCTAAAACAGAATGCGTTTATGCGAAGTCCTCGCGGCTCGAAAAACCTGTCAAGCCAAAAAAAAGAAATTTCTCCGAAGAATCGTTGCCCGATCCGCCTGGATGGCGGATCGGAACCCGCATCTCATGGACGAACATAAGATCGCACCACCACTCACTCGAGGCCGTAATAACACCAGACTCTCGAACAAAAGTAGCGAGCATTACCTCCGCTGCGGAGGTGAATTGGTGAACAAGAAAGACCAGCGTCTAATCGACCCCCGTAACTACAGAACGCGATTCTTCGTCCATCCTGAGCACGATGGTTCCGAAATGCCATCCAGGCATTTCGGGCAATAAACCGAAGACAGATTTAAAAATCTAAAAGAGAAATCCGAGACAACCTCCGCGGCGGAGGTGGGCTCAGAGCGTCTTCAAAGCCGCGATGAAGTCATCGACTCGTCGGTTGAACGACGTTCGGCTCTGCTCGAGATTTTGCTCCGCTTGCAGGCCGTAATAAAACGTCAGGTAAAGATCGGCGATTGCCTCAGGTGAGAGCCGAGTTTTCTCGGCCGCGATATTCTGCGCGTAGAGTTTGCGCAGGCGCGCGCGATGCGCCTCGATCAACTCGACCGCTTCGTCGCTTAAGCCCCCGAGCTCGCGAAGAGTGTTGACCGCAAAACATCCGCGCGTGCCTTTGGCAGAAGGCGCGGCTGCTTTCATATAGTCTTCGAGATTCTTCCAGCCGAAAGGCTCTCGCAACAACAACGCGCGGTTCGGCCGATTCGCGAAGTAATGCTTCAAACTTTCGAGAAACAAATCTTCTTTATCGTGAAACTCCGAATAGAGGCCTGACTTATTCACGCCGGTCGCGGTCTCGAGATCTTTTAAACTCGTGGCGGAGTATCCTTTGCTCCAGAAAACGGGCAGTGCTTTTTCGAGAGCTTCTTCACGGCTAAATTCTTTCGTGCGCGCCATCAGCGTTTCTCCGTTAAGAAAGCAGCAAACGCGAGAGCCGGAAGGGCGAGTCCGACCCACGCCGCAAACGGCCAGCCGCCGTGTGCGTACGACCAAGCTCCGATCGCCGAGCCGAGTCCTCCTCCGATAAAGATCGTTGAGATGTAGAGCGCGTTTAATCGCGAGCGGTACTCGTCTCCGAGCGCGAAGATCGCGCGTTGACCGAGGATCAGATTCGCCGATGTTCCGGCATCGAGAACGATCGCGCCAAGCCCGAGTGTGAAGAGTGAAGGCCAGGTGCCGAGTTTAAAGATGTGGGTCATCACGAACGCGGCCGCAACTCCCGCAAAAGAAAGAAGTGTCGCCTGCGGGATCCATCCGCGGTCAGCGGCGCGACCCGCAAGAGGTGCGACGACCGCACCTGCAAAACCGATGAGTGCAAAAATCGCGATCGCCGATTGCGAGAAATGGAAGTCAGGACCTCCCAGCAGAAGCGGTGTTGCGGTCCAGTAGAAACAAAACGCGCCGAATACGCACGCTTGGTAGAAGGCGCGACGTCTCAAGAGCGGCTGCGAAACATAAAGCGATAACATCGAACGCAAAAGCGAGAAGTAATGAAGGTTGCGAACCGTCGGTTCTTTCTTCGGCATAAGCCCTACGAGCATCGCACCGATACCGACCATCAAGGCCGCAGACAAAACGAAGACGGCGTGCCACGAGAAGAGATCAGAAAGAAAGCTCGCGATCGGTCGCGACAGCATGATTCCGACCATGAGACCGCTCGACACTGAACCGATCACTCGGCCTCGATTGGCCTCTGATGAAAAGTGCGCGGCGTAGGGAACGATCACTTGAACTCCGGCGCAGCCGACGCCCGTCGCGAACGCGCAAATGAAATAGGGAACGGCGCTCGTCACAAACGCGAGACCGAGAATGCCAAAAATCGCGATCGCTAAAAGGCTTAAAATCAGTCGGCGGCTCTCGAGAATATCGCCGAGTGGGACCAGGCAGAGAACGCCAAGCCCGTAACCGATCTGCGTGAGCGTCACAACGAGGCCCGCGACTTCCGGGGACAGCCCGATCGAGCGACTAATCAGAGCCACAAGCGGTTGCGCATAATAAAGGTTGGCCGCGATGACGCCAACCGAAACGGCAAGGGCGAGAATCAACCATCCCGGAATTTCGGCGGTCTCAGGAGAAGTGGGCGGGACGGTGGTTTGAAAAGCAGGTTCAGAAGACATCAATTCCTCGACAAGTTACGACTGCGCTCATTCTGAACCGATCGGTTCATAATGCAAGTTTAAAATTTGTAAGCGTCCCGAATTCAGGCGTTGGGTGCGATAAGGAATGCTTGATGGGCCTAAGTGCGAGGACTCAGGAGAAACCGATCAACAGACGAAAGCCTGGTGATCATCACCCTTTTTTGCGCGGCGCCCAGAGCACTTCGCTAATGCCGACATCGTGGTTGAGCTTTCGCGCGAGCACGAAGAGATAGTCGCTCAAGCGATTCAAATAACGCGTGATCAGTGGCTCGACCTGCGCGCCGTCGGTCGCCGATTCGCTTAAAGCCACGCACAATCTTTCGGCGCGGCGGCACACCGTGCGAGCGATGTGTGCGTGAGAGGCGGCGAGCGATCCTCCGGGCAGTACGAAATTTTTGAGAGCCGGAAGCGCCAAAGAATAAG
>CAJYIL010000133.1 GCA_913774795.1 Pseudobdellovibrionaceae bacterium | reverse complement strand
CTTTCAGTGAAGCGATGGATCGTTGAACGAAGAATGGATGGTGCAATCGGGATCATTGTGTTTTCGATGCTGATCATGGCGCAACGGCAGACGCTCATGGTCGTTCCGCTCGCAGTTATTTTCTATCTTTGTACAATTCGCACAATCCGGTCTGCGGCTGTTCCGTTGGTGGGGCTCGCGGCTTCCTGCATCGTCTACTTGCTCCTGCCAAAAACATACATTCAGTCCCACTTCTTTCCGTCTTTATTCGCATACTGGTCGCGCGATCCAGATTTTGCGATCAATGTTCTCTCGCGTTTTATTCAGTTTTCCTACGCCGGCGGCCTTTTCGTCCTGCCTGTCGCGATCTGTTATCGGTGGTCGAAGCCGACTTTAAGTCTCGCGTTCGGTCTTTTCGCCGCCGGAGTCGCACTCTTTACATTAACTCCGATCGATCCTCTCTCGGCAGGCGTGCTTTTCACGAACTATTTCCCGCGCGTCATCGGCGCTGCCTTCCTCGGGATCGGAGCGTTTAGTTTCGTGCCGGTTCTCGTTCAGTTGCGACAGATTCCGCTCGTCGCGAGCTTGAGTCTGCTGTTTCCCTGGGTCATTCTTTGTCTTTTCATCGCCTTCACGAACTCCGGAGACATTAAATACGTTCTTCCTGCTGTCCTCGCATTAGCGGTTTTTCTCAAATACAACTTCGAGAAACGCAAGTTTATCGCCTATCTCGGCGTCGTCGGCATCATCAGCCTTTTCGCCAATCGTTATTACCTGGATACGGTCGAAGCTCGTTGGACGGTCGCCGCGAAGATTGAACGCGAATCGATCGATCGACGGCTCATTTCTGCGGGATACGGACGCGACTATTACGTATTGGGAGAGTCATGCCTTGAGAAGATTATTAATCAAATCAAATTGGCCCCGAATGAAGAGAGCGCGCGAGTTGCTAAACAGCATCTGTTTGACACGATACCTCGGTATTATGAAGATGGCGCTGTTTTTCGTTACGTTGTTAAACCAGGAAAGATCATGGGTAAGAGTGTGCCGCTCAAACGTAATGTGTTGACCGGTCAGAACTCCTTACCGGCCTGGTCTTATGAATATCGGGTCTTCGGAATTTCGAACTCGCTATCGATTTTCGAGAATTCCCAGCCAGTCCTGCCGTGGTGTGACCGAGTCGATAAGAAGGAGCAAACGTTATGATCCCAGTTATTTTGTCGGGTGGCAGCGGTTCGCGACTGTGGCCGGTTTCTAGAGGATCAT
>CAJYIL010000132.1 GCA_913774795.1 Pseudobdellovibrionaceae bacterium | reverse complement strand
TGCGAGCTCCTTTCCATTCTCGATGCCGACGATCAAGTCCATCGAGTGTTTCTCGAACTGAACTCGTACGTGTACATGATCGATGACCGCGCAGGTCTTTTGCAGACGTCGCGTGAGATAGGTCGCGGGGCTTTGCTAACATTCATGCTGCTGGCTTATCTCCACGCGAATTTCCTGAGACCTCCCTCTGAAAAAGATTTTGAGCGCTGTTTTGCGCTGGCTTCGCCCAACCGGCCGCTTGATGCAAAACACAAAAAAGCTCTCAGGGCATTATCGAAGATCGCTTTCAAATTGAATCCGAGGTTCAGAGAAGTGACGACGCGATTTTATTTGAAGTTAAATGGATTCAAAACCGACGTGGCTTCGTTGGGCCGCTTCGACTTTCTGGGTGTCATGGAATCCTCAGCGACCGCCAAGAATTTTTTGAAACAGACCGCACAGTTAGGAGATTGATTTGAAGCCGATTCTCACGGGATTTAGAAATTCTCCCGATCGTGGACGCGGACATGCTCGTGATTTTCGAGTGCGGTGGGCGCTCGAAGAGGTGGGCCAACCCTACGATCTGAAGCTCGTGACCTTCGCTGAGATGAAAGAAGCCGCCTACAAAGCCGAACAGCCTTTCGGGCAAATTCCGGCCTACATCGAAGGTGATCTAACCTTATTCGAAACGGGCGCCATTCTCTTTCATATTGCCGAAACGCACGCTGGCCTTTTTCCGGTCGAGGCCCATGCGCGGGCCCGCGTGATCACGTGGATGTTTTCTGCGCTGAACACAGTCGAGCCGCCGATCGTTGAACGCGAAGCATTTCTTCTCCTTGAAAAAGAAAAGCCGTATTTTAACGACCGTCTTCCCCTCCTTGAAGAGCGTGTTCGAAAACGTCTGAGCGATTTATCCTCGCGTTTAGCTGCGCGCGAGTGGCTCGAAGATCAGTTCAGCGCAGCTGATATTTTGATGATCACGGTTCTGAGGCGGCCGGCGGGCGCTCAGCTAGCGTCTCAATTCCCGAATCTTGCGGCGTATGTGCTACGCGGAGAAAGTCGGCCCGCCTTCAAGCGTGCGTTTGAGTCGCAGCAGCTTCGCGAACCGGTTTAGTTCGAGGATGGAGGACGCGACTCAAGGATTCATAAGTCGCGTCTTCTTTCATGCGTTCGCCGTCAATGTAGACGCAGGGTGTTCCGCGTATTTCGCGCGAGCGAGCCTCGTCCAGGTCTGACTGAATTTTCTCGAGACACGCTCCGGTCGTCATATCTTTTTTAAACCGCTCGATATCCAGACCTGCCTGGTGAGCGAGTTCGACAACCCGCGCGCCGTCGAGTTTCTCGTGATTGGAGAATAAAAGCGTTTGCATATCTTTAAATCGGCCCTGTAATCGCGCGCACTCCGCCGCTTCGGCCGCGACCATCGCATCGGGATGGATGTGCGTGAGAGGCAGATTCTTGAATTCAATTTCGAGATCGGGATGTTCCGTTTCGAGCCGAGAGAGGGCTTCGAAGACACGAACACAAGACGGGCAACAGTAGTCGGCGAATTCAACGATGGTCATCGGGCGTCCTCCGCGAAAAAACATATCGCAGAGTTCAAAATCACGGTGTCGAGATCGAGTGTCATTTCGGCGACGAGAGACAAAGATCTGCGGTCGGCGCACTTCGTACAGTTTTACCTCAGTCGGTTTTGTTCTGAAGCCACTCTTGAAGCTGGTCTAGCTTCCCGGCGCGAACGATCTTCATTCGATTGCGCTTGGCATCGGGGATAACCGTGCAGATGAGCGAAAGGTTCTCGCCGCGAGAATTGACGAGAGCGACCTCAAGATTGCCATCATTTCCCGGGGGCACGCCATCAACGATTTGAAGTCCGGTCAGTGAGAGATCCACGGTCATCGTCTCGTGCATCTTGCCCCTGACGCCCACATAAACCTTGTAGTGTTTTGTCACACGACGTGAAAGACGACCATCCGGGTTGAGAATGCCTGCGCCCGTTTGCGTAACGACCGTTTCGGGAAGCTGCTGTGGCAAAAGCGAAGGTCCGGTTTGCGCATTTGCAATCGCGGGCGCGGCGCCCATAAATGGTGGAGGTTTGGGTGGAGTGACGGGCGCGGGAGGCGGAACAGGTGCGGCCTTTGGCTTACGAGTCACTCCGAGCGCAGGGAGTGCTTCTTCAAGAAGCTGCCAATCCGGGAAGCCCTCGCACCAGGTCGCCCATTTTTCGATTTCAGCGTCATCAAAGCTCTGCACGAGAGCTTTCGTCTGAAGAAACGAAAGTGAGTCGATTTGCAGCTTCGACTGAATGTGAAGCAGGCTCCAGGTGGCATTCTCAGATGACATACGTGAGTTTATGATGCCTTTAGAAACTCAGTTGCACCAGTAGCCTCGTCATCGGTCTGGGATCTCAATTGCGACCACAACATCATACGGGCGTGAGGTTTAGTCACAGGTCGACTGCTAGTCTCGCTCTCGATGTCACTCATCCTTTCCGAAAACCGGCGCCTGAAATTTGCCAATTTCGTCCTGCTTTACTTTCTTCAAGGATGGATCGCCGGGTTCACCGGTACGGCAATCGTCAATGAACTCGCCGCGCGCGGCACCAAAGTCGGCGTCATTGGCCGATTCGTCTTCATTATCGGTCTGCCGTGGATCATTCAGTTCATATGGTCGCCTCTTGTTGATCGGTACCCGAACTTCGCTATGGGCAAACGCCGCACCTGGCTGGTCGGCGCTCTCATCCCTGCGAACATTGTCCTCCTGGCTCTGTTTTTCGTGCCTTTCGATCCGTTTTGGCTCTCGGCCGTTTTCTTGGCCCATGCCTTTCTCTGCTCGATTATGGATGTTGCCGTCGATGGTCTTATGATCGACCTCGTCGGTGAAAGTGAGATGGGTTTGGCGAGCTCACTGACAAATGGAGGCAGCGTTATCGGTGGCTGTCTTTCAGGGCTCATCTTTAGCTGGACTCTCACGAATTGGTCGTTCTCGACCAACGTCACCCTTCTCCTTGCCATCAGTCTCATGGTGACAGCGTTTGCGCTGTGTACGCGGGAGAGGCGAGAAGACAGCCTCCTTTCGCTCGCAAAAACATCGACCGCGAGCCGTCGCCGTCTTCCGTTTCGCAAGATCGCCTATCTTGTCTCGTGCCGAATGAGTCGCACCAACGCGGTCGTCGTGATGATCTTAAGCTTTTTGATCTTCTTCGGGTTTAGCGTGACGGCACTCACCTTCAACGCGGAGCTGGTGCAAAAAGGCGGCTGGAGCTCATTTGAACTTTCGCGGCTTCAATCGATGCTCGGTTTGATCTCGGGGACGGCGGGCGCATTTTTAATGGGAAAACTCGTCGATCGCTACGGCTATCGACTCGTTCTCGCGGGCGCTTTCTTTTTGATGGCTGGCTTTTTCTCACTGATGGCCATTGCGCCCTCTCAATGGACGACTCTCTATATCACCGTGTTAACCGTCGCGCCCGGATTCATCTTCGTCTCAATGGTGCCCGGAGTGATGGAAGTCAGTCGTGGAGCCGTCGCCGCAACATCGTTTACGTTGTGCATGACGCTGATGAATTTCGGAGGACTGGCAGGCTCGACGATTTCTGATTTCGTATTCGCCACGATTTCGAGATCAGGCGTATTTGCCATCGAGTCAGGTCTGTTTCTAGGCGCACTCGCGCTGGTCATCGTCTCGACTGAACGTTTCGCACCGAAAGCCCAAACATACCCGAGTGCCGTACCGATGAATGCGGCCGCCAACCCGGTATAAAGCGCCGACGACGTCGCCGACATTTGACCGAAGAAAGCCGAACCCATCGTCTCGCCGAAATTCATCACCGCCATGAATGCCCCGAATTGAGTTGCGGCAATCGCTCCTTTTGAAAGAGACATCAAAGACGGTAGGTAAGCGATAAACAAAATCGTCGGCGCCCACGCAAGCGTCGCGATCAGCGGCCAGACGAGCAGCTTTAAAGTCGTCAGATCTAAAACGGCGAGCGCGAGACAGATTGCCGAGCTCACGGCGAGTGAAGAGAGGATCGCGCGGAGCGATCCGATTCTATTGACGATGACGGTGGCCGACAAGGCCCCGATTGTTCCGATCAGAAGTGAGACCACGGACTGACCTTGCGAGAGAGCCGCATCGGTTAGGACACCGGTGCGGAGAATCTGGGTCGTAAAGACCATCCGTAAAAGAACGTACAAGAAGCTGAGGGAAAACGTAAAAAAGAGCCATTTCAGGACGGCCGGGCGACGCGATGATTGCAGGGCCTCAGAAAAAACGAGTGCCCAATTTTTCTTTGTCTCTGATGAATGCTTTTTTCGTCTCCAGCAGATCAACTTATCGTTTGAGCTTTCGCGCGTAAAACAAATTGAAATCGTGACGGCGAGGTGGAGAGCGATCAAAGCGGCCGCGCACATTTGAAAACCAATCACCGGGAGCACATTCGCGAAAAGCGCGCCACTGACGGCCGACGCCACACTTAAGCCACTTCGCGCGAATGCGCCGGTCGCCGCACTCTCGGCCTCGGGCGTTTGATCGACGATCAAAGCATCGCATGCCACGTTCAGAAGAGCGCTAAACACGCTGTGGGCAAAAAAGATCCAGGCGATTTCTGTGATCTGTGTCAGAGGAGATTGGATGCGCAACAAAAACAAAAGGCTTAGGTTCGCGCCAGCCGCTGCAAATAAAATCCAAGCGCGACGGCGCCCGACAGCAAACTGATCGAAGCGATCGATCAGAGGGGCTGCGAAAACTTGAAGGCACCACGGAGCGCCGATCAAGGAGAAGAAGAAGCTCAAGTCTCGAGACGAAACTCCATGCGCCGCGAAGTGATTGAAGAGCGCCGAAAGCGAAAAGCCCGGCACGAGCCCCTGAAGGACGAAGAGGCTAAAGAAATAGATCGACCGAGACCGTCTCGACGATAAGATAAACACGGGACCACCTTGTGATGTATCCCGATCATGACATGCCGAAAAGCCTCACCATAGTCGAGGCTTTCACCAGTTCACTAAGAACGAACCTAACTCAGCGGATGAGACCGCGGGCGCGGGCGGCTTCGGTCAACTCCGCCCGGAATTTGGGGTGAGCGACCGAAATGAGAGCCAAGGCGCGTTCGGATTCAGAACGACCCGCCAGCTTCGCGACACCGTACTCGGTCACGACGTAACCGACTTGTTCATGAGGTGTCGTGATCGAGCCCGCGTAGTTGTCGATCACGATCGAAGAGATCGCGCCCTGCTTGGCCGTTGAGCGAATCGCGATAATCGCTTTTCCACCGTGCGAGCGCGATGCGCCGTTCATGAACTCGACCTGGCCGCCGGGGCTACTCATTCTGAACCCATCAGCACCATGAGTCGCGTTGGCATCGCCGCGCAGGTTGACCTGAAGAGCCGTGTTGACCGCGTGAAAGTTCTCGATCGACGCGACCGTCGACGGATTATTCACCTTCTCGGTCGGAACGACACGCAGACGATCATTGTGATCGATCCAGCGATAAAGTTTCGTTGAGCCGTAAACAAATCCTGTTTCGGCTTCACGAACGAGACCTGACTCGATCATGTCCATCATCGGATCGCCGAACATTTCGGTGAAGATGCGTAAATCTTTGCGACCGGCCTGCAGGAGACCGTTCGGAAGGCCACCGAAGATATTCCCGATGCCGAGCTGGAGAACGGAGCCGCTCGGGATCAGCGTCGCGAGATTTTCCCCGATCTCGATTTCGACCTCAGAGAGAGGGAGAACGGCCGGTCCTGCGAGCGCGGTTCGGCTCGGGAATTTTGCGTGAATCTGCTTTTCGGTCAGAAAGTTGTCGCCTGCGGTGAACGGAATGTTCGGGTTCACTTCAGCGATGACCTTGATACCCGGGCGCAGCCGCAAAATCGTCATGATCATATCGTTGTTCGGACCTAAGCTGTAGCGGC
>CAJYIL010000131.1 GCA_913774795.1 Pseudobdellovibrionaceae bacterium | reverse complement strand
GATAAATGCGCCAGATGGATTTATCGTCAGTGAGGTTGTCGTTTTTGTTGTTCGGAGTAAAGAACGCGAGAAAGACGCGGGTTTGCGACGACATTTCTTGATCGGATTTTGCGCGCGCTTCGTTCGTCTGAGCGTCGTTCCACTGAAAGTAGTCGTGCTGCTTCGCGATCACCGCGTTTCGAATGAATGAATTGAGCAAAGTCGCTTTGTATTCGAAGTTGTTATAGAGCCCGGCATACTCAACATCACCCGCGGAGAATCGCTCGATGCGCTCAATGTACGGCGGGGAGGTTGGAGTTTGCGTGTTCGATGCAGGAGGTGCTTTCGCTTGATCCATTTGCGGGGTTGAACAAGCGGTGCAAAGAGCGAGTACCGTTAGCACGATGTATTTCATTTTTTCTCCAGGCCTGGCACCGAGCCCAGGAAAGTTGAAAGATCTTTGAAGACTGTCTCGCGGTCGAGGTCGTTGAAAATCTCGTGATACGCATCTTCGTAAACAACGAGCTTCTTCAGAGGTGAGCCGATGTTTTCGAACATTTGCTTCGTCGCTTCAGCCGAAACGATTTTATCTTGGCCGGCTACGAGAACGCAGATCGGAAGTTTGATCTTGTCGGCGTTTGCGTTCACTTCCGCCATTGCGCCGAGCATTCCTTCCCAGAGTGCGGGAGAAATTTTATCGTGCCTGAGCGAATCACGCTCGTAAGTTTTGAGCCATTCGGGATCACGCGTAAGATCGGCGTAATTGATTTCGTTGGAGAGAGTGAGAGACGGCCAGAGCTCTTTCAAGACTTTACTCGCGAACTCTTTAACGGCCGGAACTTTCATCGCCACTTGCAGAAGCGGTGAGCTCAGAACACACGCATGAGGTTTTGGATCGTCGCTCGCACCTTGGCTCCCTTCATCGACGAGGTACTTCAGAGTGATCAGGCCGCCCATCGAATGACCGACCAGCGCAAACGGATTTTTGAGAAAACCGTTCTTTTCGAGATGAAGCAGAAACTGCGAAAGATCAGACGTGAAATCCGAGAAGTGATCGACGTGGCCGCGCTTGCCAGCGGATTTTCCGTGGCCACGCAAATCCCAAGCGAAGATGGTGTAACCCAAGCGCGCGAGTGAATCAGCTGACTTCACATAGGCTTCGGAGTGCTCACCGATCCCGTGAGTTAAGACCAAAGTCGCGCGTGACGGACGAGACGGTGTCCATGACTGATAGAAGAGCTCTGTTTGTCGGGAGAGAAAATGACCTTCGGCTCGCGCGATCGTTTGATCCATGCGAACATTGTCATACGATGGGAGACGCATGAGCAAATTGATTTTCATTCTCTGGATGTCGCTGACTCCCTTGGCGTGGAGCCAATCGACCACAACGACGGGTGCGGATGAAATCAGTTTGTATCTCGGTCAGCAACTCCCGAGTGGCATCGAAGGCGTCACCGAGATCCTGCCGGTGTTCGGCGGGCGCTACGGTTTGCAGACCGCACGCATCGGCGTCGCGGAGTTCGGTCTCTTCAACACGCATGCGCAAGGAGTTGATTTCACCACTCTCGAAGCTTCGCTCCGTGGTTCGATTGAGACCTCGCCAGGTGTCGACGTCGTTTACTTCGGCGGTCTTGACTTCAATTATTACCGGCCGGAGAACCAAGAAGATCGCAAGACGGCCACTGGCTTTCACGTCGGCGCCGGCGGCATGATGCAGATCACGAACAACCTTTGGCTGCGTGGTGATCTGAAGTTCATGGGAGGTCCGGGAACGAACCTCTATCTCTTAGGCGGTATCGTCTTTAAATAAGCCTACTGAATTGAGTATAAGTAGCTGCGAAGGTCGACGTCTGGCGACTGGCGCGGGCCTGTGCCCGGCTTCTCCGAGCGCAAATCGTTTAGCGTGAAACCCATCTTTTGATCGTAGGGACGATCGATTTGATTGCGCAGATTTTGTTCGGCATCGTACCACATTTGCTTCGTTGATCCGTCGGTGCACGTTGCGAGTTCGGTCGGGTCGGTCGCGCCCCAACGACGTTCGACGCACTGGTAAGGGTCAAACGAAAGATCGAACAAGCGAAGTGCCACGTGCGAGTACGTCATGCGAATCGCCGAGCCGTCGGTGCGAGTGTACTGAATCACGCACGCGTTCGCCGCTTGCTCGTACGCATTTCTCAAGTCTCGCGCAAGATCATCGCCTTCGTAAACGACGCGAGGAGAACCCTGGCGGTAGAGTTCAACGTATTTTTGAATCTCTTGGCGAATCTCGACAAACGACGTTTTCAAACGCGCATCGCGCGACGGCGTCGAGAATTCTTCCCACTCACCCGATGTGCCATAGATGTTATCCGGTAGAGCATTAGGTTGCGGCTTATTCTGGATGCCGTGATTGATGGCATCTTGAACTGCATGCACGCGGTCTTGCAAATCTCCGCAAAGCGACTCCATCTGGTTTTGGAGTTCGATGATCGGGTGATATTTCAGGTCGCCGATTGCGAGCGCCGCGCGAACGTAATCATAGAAACGAAGCTCTTGGCCGTTTCGAACGAAGCGCGCCTTCTTCCAGTTGCCGTCTGGAGATCGTACGTTTCCGTAATACTGCTCCATCGAGAAGTAAGGCGATTGCGTCATGGGTGCCGCGGTGATGCGGCCGCCGACGTAGGTGCCATTCGCAAGGCGGGTCGCGCCGACGAGTTGAAGCGGACGAAAGTTTTTGAATCCGCCTCCCGACGACGGAGATGAGCGAATGAACTTCTCACCGTAAACCGAGCGCGTGACCGAACCATCGGGGTGAGCGTCGATATAAAACACGCGGCCGTCAGCGCCGACTTTGGAAATGATCGCCGCGTGACCGTTGGCATCGTAAATGATGGTGCCCGGGCGAATCGAATCGCGATTGATGTAAGCGGGCGCGAAGT
>CAJYIL010000130.1 GCA_913774795.1 Pseudobdellovibrionaceae bacterium | reverse complement strand
CACTCAAGATGTAGAGACCGCTGGAGATGATCTTTTGGTTGGAAGGACCTTTGGCGCTGTACGGGTAGCCCGCTGCCTTTTGCAGATCGAGGGTGCGTTCGCCAAACGACTCTTGAAGGAGAACCATGTCGGGAGCCGTGCCGGCGTTGCGACGAGCGGCGAGAATCTCACCGATGTCTTTGAAGCGGTCTTGATCCCATCCGGGATTGATAAGGCCCGGCAATCCCTTGATGTTGTAGGCCAAGATGCGAACGCGAACGGTGTTCGCATTCACCACTTGAAAAGCGTGAGACGTCGAGGCGGCGATAAGGACGGCGAAACCCAAAAGGAGTATCTTCATATGGCCGAAGAAAATCCTTTTGCGAGGGCGTGAAGTCAATGCTTCAGATGCGCTTAGAAATCGTCGACCGCAAGCGATCCGAGATTCAAGTTTGTAACGTTTAAAAGCGACACGCCTTTATTGCCTGAAGCAATCACAAGCAGCCGTGAGGTGACGACGTTTAAAGCGTTTAAAATCGTTACGGGCTTGATCGAGTTCGCCGAGAGTTCGGCGTTCACGTAGGTATTACCGGTTGAGTCGGCACTCAACGCCAAACGCCCGACCAGCGACAGCGTGACGCCTTGGCAATAGTTACTATTGAGCGCACTCGATTTATTGAAAGTGTAGACATAGACGCCAGCCTCACCGTTCGCGACGAAGAGGTATCCGGGCACCGCCGCAATGCCATTCGTGACCGAATTTGCATTTGGAATCGAGCCGACCGCCGTCGGAGCGCCTTTGCTCGTCACGAGCGCTCCGGTCGCTTTGCACATCACGGAAAGACCGCCATCGCCGGCAGTCGAAATGACGAGCGAGTTCCCGACGATCGTCGTCGAACGGGATTCGGCGATCGTATTACCTCCGGTGTTGAGAGTGGCGAGGGTCGTACCCGAGGCATCCGAGTTGAGTTTCAGTGTGCGACCCGCAGCAAAGCCATTGCCGGCGCCGGTGACGACATACGAGACGGCAGCGTTGCTCGGATCCACGGCGATCCACCGAGCGTCGTAAATCGACTGCGAATTGACGGCTGAGAGAGTGCTCGCGCTGAATGTGCCGAATCCGCCCATCATCGGAGAGCTCAAGCTTGTTCCGTATGTGGTGAGAACATTGGTGCCCGAGAGAGCGACGCTTGTACCGGTGTAGCTCGGAAGAGTCGCGGTGTTCGTGATCGCTTGTGGATCACCAGTGCCCGATAAGCTGATTTTGAAAAGGCGACCGAAGTAGGGATACGTACTTTCGTCGGCCGTTGTTCCGACGGCATAAAGATTTGTGCCATCCGTCGCGGTCGCATAGATGTTCGCATTGGGAATGTTGAGAGTGCCACCAAACACGAGGCAGTAATCGGTGTATAGTGTCAGAAGGCTATCGCACGTGAGAGGTGAAAAGCGCTGAACAGCGCCCTGTCTCACGACGCCAGTGGTATCGCGCTTCGAATAAGAGATGTAGATATTGGCTCCGCGCACGTCGACGCCGGAGGCCTGAAGAGCGACTCCGCCAACGGTCGGCGGAGCGTATTGTTGTTCAAGGTAGATCGTGCCGACGTTGACTTGAGCCTGTACGGTCCCTTGAGCGCCGACTCCGCCGTCGATAAATTGAAGTGGGACGTGGTACCCATCTCCACTCGCCTGATTCGATAAGCCGCTCGAGCAAGCGGTGAGAGCGATTGAGCTCAACAAGATGAGTTTGGTCGTCACGTGGCCTCCTGACCGTTTACTCATCGTCGGGTCTAGTTCTGGTGTGAAATGACGAAAACAGGACGTCTGCGTTCTCAGTTGAGACATCGCGAGATCAAATCTCAACAGTTGCAGTTGGAACGACGGGTGTTTCGAAAAGCGCCTGAAAATCGAAGCGCGATTAACAATGGTAGGTTGCTATTTAACAATTGCGCAACAATCCGGCCCCATCGTGATTTCGGAACGTCAAATCCGCCGTTTAGAGGGGCTAAACTTCGCCGATAGGTAAAGTGGAGGCAGCGCATTTTATGAAAATCCTTTTGGCCGAAGACGGACATGATCACGCGAGAATCCTTCTCGCTGTTCTTTCCAAGAACGGCTTCGAGGTGACGTGGCTGCAAACGGGGACTGAGGCCTATGAGTCTCTCGTCGCAAATCCCGCTCCCGATCTCCTGATTACCGATATCATGATGCCGGGTATGTCGGGCTTCGAACTCATTGCTCGCCTGAAATCTGAAAACCGGATGCCGCCGACGATCGTCTTAACTGGTAAACAGCGCGAAGAAGACATCTTGCGCGGTCTCGAGTACGGTGTTCTCGATTATATCGTAAAGCCGTTTTCACCCTCCGTCTTGCTTGCGAAAGTTCGCAACGCGATCGGAAGGAAAGCCGCTTGAAAAGCATCTTGATCGTGCTTTCCTTAGCCATTCCGACGGTCACTCTCGCGGAGAACTCTCTTTATCGTCTCGAGACAACCTACCAAACGGCCGGCAATTACCATGGGTCGATTTTTGGTCTAAGCTCCGATGTCTCGTTGAGCGAATCCCTGCGGCTTCTGCCTCGTGCCGAGAACCTCCAGCGTACTTTTGATGCTGGGCCCTCATTTAACGAGACGACGTTATCGCTCGGCTTCGCTCAGCGGCTTTCGCGTCGCACGTACTTGCTCGGCGGAGCGGGCGTCACGCCCAATGCGCAGATTTTACCCCGCTACCAAGCGTACCTCGATCCGCACTTTGCGAGCGGCGCGTGGGACTTCGGCTTTCGCGCTTCGTTTGCGTCATGGGTGGACCAAGATGCGGGCTCGCTCGCCCCTTCAGCTTACTATGAGTTTTCGGATTCGCTTGCCGTCAGTGATTCAGTGTCGTTCGTCAGGAGTGACGCTTGGTATGTATCAAACGCGACGCAATTTATTTTTCGGCCAGTGGATCGCTCGGTGGTCCGTCTTGTTCCCGCGTTTGGCCGCACGCTCGAGGCCGCCGGCGCGCCCGCCACTTTTTCATCGATCGCAGCTGAAGCTTCGTACGAAGTCTGGCGCTCGATACGTGTCGGGCTGGGTGCGACCGTCTATAACTCCACACTTCGTAAGGAAAATTCGTTTTTGCTGCGGCTTGAGGCCTGGTGATGGGAAAAGGGCCGGAGTTGACTCAAAGCTATCTTCACTGGATTGGCCTTTTGGTCATCGGTCAGCTCTACGTCATTTGCTTTTTAGCAGTCCTGACGCTGGCATTACTCAAATGGCGGACCTGGAAAAATCAGCGGATTTTGGTTTTAAAAGAAGCCTACGGCGAGTCGATCGCGGATGTCGTGTGCGGTGAAGACCAGACGCTTTTCGTACCTGCGCTAAGGCCCTTTCAGTTTATTCGCCGGCAGGCACTGAAGGAATCACTTCTCGATAACATTGGATCGATCACGGGGCCTGAACGAGCGGTTTTAGTCGAAGCGTATATTACACTCGGCTTGGCTGCGACTGACGTCAAAGCCTGCCACTCCCGCTTTTGGCCAACGCGCTTGGCGGGTCTCATGAGTCTGTCGCAGTTGGGACGAGCGGATTTCGCCGATCTCTTTCATTCCATGAAGAACGATAAGAACACGCTGATTTCATCATGCGCGATCCTCTCGCTTTCGTATCTAGATGACCAGAATGAAGAGCCGGAGAAAATTCTCGACACATTGCCCGAGTCGTTTTTCAAAAACTCAAATTTGCTCTTTGAGCTTACGAACAATTTCATGAAGCGATACGGGCTCGAGCGCTTTGAAGCTTACGTGCGTGACCGCGCTCAATCGCTCGTTGGCCAAGCCATCATTGCGGTCCTTACCAACTCGCAAACCCCGGAAGCCACGTTCTTCCTCCTCGAACTCGTCACGACCAACAATTTCAAGGATGAGCGTTTGGTCATCAGGATCGAAAGGGCGATTCGCGAAAGTAACGATATCGACGCGATCGCGCAGCTCGATTACTTTCAGACTGCGCGTGGATCCAAAAGATACGGAGCTGCTGCATGATTCAATTCATTCTTTCGTTTGTTCCGATCTTCGCGACGCTCTCGATTCTCTATTTCTTCTTCGTGAACTCGATTTACATGTTTCTGCTTCTGGCGTCGGCAGTCTCGCTGCGCCGGCAGTCGCAGCTTCGCGCTCTTCGTCCGTCGCTAAAGGGAACGGTAGGCTCGTTCGCTCCGAGCATTTCGATTCTAGCTCCGGCTTACAACGAAGATGCGACCGTCGTCGAGTCGGTGAAATCATTCATGATGCTCAATTATCCGAGCTTTGAAGTCATCGTAATTAACGACGGCTCAAAAGACAGAACGCTTGAGCGTCTGATCGAAGCCTTCGCGCTAGAGGCGGTGGAATTTCAGCCCGATACGATTTTAAGTTCAACGCAAGTGAGATCGACTTACCGTTCGAAGTGGCACCCCAACCTGGTCGTGGTCGATAAGGAAAACGGGGGCAAGGCCGATGCGTTAAATATCGGAATTGGATTCTCGCGTTTCGAGCTTTTCTGTGCGGTCGATAGCGACTCCCTCTTAGAATCCGACGCTCTTCTTAAAGTGGCCGAGCCCTTTATGGAGCGCCCGCACGAGGTGATTGCGTCGGGTGGCACTGTTCGGATCGCCAACGGGGCCATCGTCAAATATGGCCGCGTCGAAGGCGTGAAGATCAAGAAGAACGTTTGGGTGATCATGCAGATCATCGAGTACACCCGCGCTTTTCTTTGCGGGCGGATCGGATGGAACGCTCTGAATTCGACGCTTGTGATTTCAGGCGCCTTCGGACTTTTCTCAAAGCGCGCAGCGGTGGCTGTGCGCGGTTATTCGCATGGCTGCATTGGCGAAGACATGGAGCTCATCATCCGGCTTCACTCGTATCACCGACGCGAGAAGCTCCCTTACTCGATCGTTTTTGTTCCTGACCCAGTTTGCTGGACCGAAGCTCCAGAAGATGCGGGAACTCTTGGTCGCCAGCGTGACCGCTGGCAGCGTGGTCTCGCGGATACGTTGATGCGAAACCGCGATATGATGTTGAATCCGCGTTACGGTGTCGTCGGTCTGATTGCGTTGCCGTTTTTCTTGTTCGTGGAGTTGTTGGGGCCGGTCTTTGAGCTTCTGTCGTTCATCATCATTGGTCTTTCGTTGTTTATCGGTGGATTCGATGCGCACTTGATGTGGATCTTCATCTGTGCGTCTCTTCTTTACGGCGCCGTCTTGTCGATGACGGCCGTTCTAATCGAAGAGTTTTACTTCTCGAAGTACAACCGCATCTCGCAATTCGTCACGCTTTTCGGCATCTGTTTGGCCGAGAGCTTTTGGTATAAACAAATTTCGACGTACTGGCGCCTGCGCGGTTTGTGGAAATATGCTCGCGGAAATCGTGAGTGGGGCCAGATGAATCGTTTAGGCTTCACGCAGCCGCGGCGGTGAGGTTCGCCCGTTCGTGTGAGGCGCGGGCTCCGATCCGCCATCTGGGTGAATCGGGCAAAGATCCGAGGATCAGAATTGAACTGCGAGCTGAACCAATTGTCTTGGTTTATGAGTCTGCTATCACATGGCCCCAATGACGGCGTCGAGATGCAGCGGGCGATTGAGTTCCAAGAAGCGATTGAGAAGAGAAGTCGCAAAAGGAAGATCGGGCACGACGAAGCTCTGAGGCAGATAATCACGCAATTCGCAACTTACGCGTGATCTGTGTATGAGGTGGAGACCTCAAGTTTTTACGCCACATTTACTTGAGACCCCATCGCGCGAGGAGCACATTTTCGGGAAACCCCTCTTCCCGGAGTTCTCTCGTGTACTCGACTTTCAGCCCCCGTTATTCGCTCCTGACATTCGCTCTCGCCGCCGCAGTAGGAGGCTCGTCGGTCGCGCACGCGCAATCGTCGACGGCCGGCGCAGCCCCGGCGCCAGTCACCACCACCGCCGCACCCACGACGGTGACATACGACGGCTTCGTCGACACCTACTACGCCTACGACTTCAACGCGCCTCCGACGTTTGATCGCGCCTACACGACGCAGCCGGCGCGCTCTGACGAGTTCAACGTCAATCTCGCGATGCTGGGTGCAACTCTTTCGCAAGAGCGATTCAGAGCGCGGCTCGCGCTTCAAGCGGGCACGTCGGTTCAGTCGAACTACGCGGGTGAGCCTGCGATCGGGGCGGTGAGTGGTCCGTCGGTGAGTCGCTCGATTCAAGAAGCCTACGTAGGCACTCAGCTCGCTGAAAATGTTTGGGTCGACGCCGGCATTTATCTTTCGCACGTCGGAGCCGAAAGTTTCATCAGTCGATCGAACCTCACGTATACGCGGTCGCTGGTCGCTGACTATTCTCCTTATTACCAGTCGGGCGTTCGCTTGAGCTACTCAGCGAGCCCGAAGCTTTCCCTTCAGCTTCACGTGGTGAATGGCTGGCAAAACATCTCAGAGAACAACCACTCGAAAATGATCGGCACTCAAATCGCTTTCACGCCGTCGGAGAAAATCGCGCTGACCTACAATACGCTTCTGGGCCGGGAAGCCGACTTCCGCCAGTTTCATGATTTTATCGTCAGCATCAAGCCGACCAACACACTCACGCTGCTCGGGCAGGCGGATTACGGTCGCCAAGGTGCAAGCGAGTGGATGGGCGCGATGGCAACGGCGAAATACCAAATTGCGACAAACGACGCGGTCGTGGCCCGAATCGAAACGTACCGCGATCCGGATCAAGTGGTTGTCGTCACCGGTTCGCCGAGCGGCTTCGAAACTCAGTCCGCGTCGATCGGTTTTGATCACGCTCTTTCGCCACAGGTGCAATGGCGAAACGAGCTTCGCGGCTTCTGGACCAAGGATGCGATTTACCCATCGGCCGAGGGACCTCTCAAGCGTGACGCTTTTGTGGTCACTTCACTCAGCGCCGGGTTTTGAGACGCCAGCTTTTACACCATTTTTACGTGAGAAAACCTTAGTTTGAAGACCTGGAGGTCTCAGATGGACTTCGTGATCGCGGGCGTCGTCAGTGTCGCCGTCTTTATTTACCTTGGCTATGTGCTCTTTCATCCGGAGAAGTTCTAATGAACATCTATGACGGAATTCAACTGATCCTCTTTGTCGCGGCTCTGATCGCGGTGACACCGCTGATCGGGAAATACATGACCCGTGTTTATGAGGGCCGCAAAATCCCGGGCCTGGCGATGCTTGAGCGCCTGACCTACCGAGTGGGCGGCATCAACGAAGCCGAAGAGATGACCTGGAAGACCTACGCCAAGCATCTCCTCATCTTTAATGCGCTCGGGCTCGCGTTCACGTTCGTGATCCAGCTCGTGCAATTTAGTTTACCTCTGAATCCTCAAGCGCTCGGCAACGTGAGCTGGCATTCGGCGCTCAATACCGCCATCAGCTTCGTGACCAATACCAATTGGCAAGGATACTCTGGCGAGACGACGATGTCGTATCTGACCCAAATGCTTACGCTGACGGTGCAAAACTTTTTGAGTGCCGCAACCGGCATGGCGGTCGCCGTTGCTCTCGCTCGCGGAATCGCGTCGAAGCAGATGCAGACGATCGGAAACTTCTGGGTCGATCTCGTGCGTTCGACAGTTTACATTTTGCTTCCGATCTCCGTCGTGTTCGCGATCTTCTTAATCGGGCAGGGTGTCGTGCAGACATTCTCCGCGGCCGTGACCGCGCAAACGCTCGAAGGCGCCAAACAAGTCATCCCGTTGGGTCCCGCAGCTTCGCAAATCGCGATCAAAATGCTCGGCACGAACGGTGGTGGGTTCTTTAACGCAAACGCCGCTCACCCTCTGGAGAACCCAACGGCTCTCTCAAATTTCCTCCAGATGTTTTCGATCTTTTTGATCCCGGCGGGCCTCACGTATGTTTTCGGCTCGATCGTCAAGTCGCGTCGTCAAGGCTGGACGATCTTCATCGCCATGTTCATTCTTTTCGTCGCGGGCTTGAGTTTCTCTCTGGCCAGCGAATACATGCACAATCCAGTGCTGCAAACAGCCGGCGCGATGGAAGGTAAAGAAACCCGCTTCGGTGTCATGAACTCGGTGCTGTTTTCGATTGTCACGACCGACGCGTCATGCGGAGCGGTCAATGCGATGCACTCATCGCTCTCACCTTTGAGTGGCCTCGTTACGCTTTTCAATATGAGCGTGAACGAAGTCATTTTTGGCGGAGTCGGTGCGGGTCTCTACGGAATGCTTCTCTTCGTGATCCTGACCGTCTTCTTGGCGGGACTCATGGTGGGTCGAACTCCCGAGTACCTCGGAAAGAAAATCGAATCGTGGGAAATGAAGATGGTCATCCTCTCGATCTTAGGTCCGAGTGCGATCATCTTGGTCGGAGCGGGACTTTCTCTCGTCCTCCCGGTCGGGCTTTCGTCTTTGGCTAACAAAGGCCCTCACGGACTCACCGAAGTTCTGTACGCCTTTACGTCGGCCGGCGCGAATAATGGCTCGGCCTTCGCGGGACTGAACGCGAATACGGTTTGGTACAACCTGATGCTCGGGCTCGCGATGTTGATCGGTCGCTTCGCGGTTCTCTTGCCGGCGCTAGCCGTCGCGGGAAGCCTTGCGCGCAAAAAAGTAGCGCCGCCGTCGAGCGGAACATTTCAGACCGACTCTCTCATTTTCATTCTTCTTCTCATCGGCGTCATCGTGATCGAAGTCGCACTGACGTTTGTTCC
>CAJYIL010000129.1 GCA_913774795.1 Pseudobdellovibrionaceae bacterium | reverse complement strand
CGTCCATGAGATGCGGGTTCCGATCCGCCATCCAGGCGGATCGGGCTACGATTCTTCGGAGAAAATTTCATTTTCTGTTTGACGGGGATTTTGAGGCGCTCAGTCTTCTTATAAGCCGTTTCTGTTTATGGTGCGCGGAGGATGGTGTGTCTCCCGATGTGGCGTTATCTGTGACCGCTCAAGCGCAAAGAACTGACCTTCCATGTGGCTCTTGAATTGCGGGCTCATGGTTGGATTTTCGAGAAAATCGAATTTCAAAAACCAGTGATACAACCTTCGCTACGGAGGTGATTCTTGAAGATTTCGAACGACGAGCTGGTCTACGAAGCAGAAAAAGAAATCAAACTTGAGCGTGAGTCGACACTTAAGATCCTTAAGATGTTCCAAGAAATCTCCGCTCGCAAAATCTATCTCGAGCGCGGTTATCCACGCTTCTACGAAATGGTGACGAAACACTTCGGTTATTGCGCAGGCTCAGCGATGAGACGGATCAATGCGATGAAGCTCGTTCAAGAGATGCCGCAATTTGAAGATAAAATCGAGAGAGGAGAGTTGAGTCTCAGTGTTGCCTCCGACGTTCAATCGTTTCTTTATCAAGAAGCAAAGATCGATCGACCTTACTCGCTTAACGCGAAGATTGAACTCGTCGAAACCTGCCTCGGCAAATCGCGCCGTGAGGCCGAAGAGGAATTCGCCCGCAGAAATCCCGAACGAGATAAGCGCGAAACTCAGCACTCGATCTCTAGCGATCGCCTCCGTGTCAGTTTCTCAATCTCAAAAGAGTTGAACGAGAAGCTCAGCCATCTCAAAGATCTTCTCGGCCACGTCGACCCATCAATGACGACGGAGTCTCTTCTCGAAAGGCTCGCCGAGCTTGGACTCGAAAAATATGATCCGAAAAGAAGGGCTGCGCGTGCCGTCGCTCGAAATGAAAAAAAGATGAAGAAGTCTCAAGTGCCGACATCAGCTCCTGGAGAAAAATCGAATCCTGCAATCGAAATGACTTCCGCAAAGACAACGGGCGCTGCACCGGGCGCCTATACGCCGTTCACCTCCGGAGCGGAGGTAAAACGAACACGTTACATAAAAGTTCGTGAGCGAATTCGCGTAGAGAACGACGGCCAGGGTTGCACGTTCGTGAGCGAAAGGGGGCGGCGGTGCGGATCGAAGCGTTTCCTACAGCGTG
>CAJYIL010000128.1 GCA_913774795.1 Pseudobdellovibrionaceae bacterium | reverse complement strand
ATTTGTGAGTCGATGAGAATAAAGGCTCTCCCGACACAACATCGACGTAGATGCCTTCTCGCTTGTTATTCCAGAATTCATTTCTGAACGGTGGCTCAGTGCCGCAGTTTTGAGTTACGTGCGCCTGCATGTCGTCGAGCTGCTTTACGCGGCTTTGGTCTTTTGTGTAAGTTTTCGTCTCAGCCATTTAGATGTCCTTCTGCGGCCGTGTTCACGGCGCCATGAACATATATCACAGCGCTCAAGGAACATGGGCTTCAAGATATGTTCGCATCTTCTCCGCGACTTTCTGCACGATCACTTCGAGCGCAAAGCCCATTAGAAAAGGCGGCAGCGGAAGCTCTTTGGCTTCATAGCGACCCTGAAACGATACTTCGGTTGAGCGTGGGCCGAGCCGCTCGAATCCGATGAGACCTTTCATCCCTTTAAAGCTCCCCCAGATCACTTCCCATTGAACTTCGCTCCGCCAGTCCTCGGAAATCGGAGTGAGCTGGAGAAGCATGCGGGCCTCGTAACCGAGCGCTTCGCTGATGATAAAGAGTTTCTGGGTTTTCTCTTCGAACGAAACCGTTTTGAAGTGGTCACTGATCTCTTTGAGCTTTGGGTAATCTTGCGCCATCCGCGCGCTCGCCTCTTTCTCGCGATTGACGTCACCCGCGCCGGCCATGATGAACGCCATTCTCCCGTCTGGCAGACTCTCTCTCTTGACGCTTACGGTGATGAAACGTTCGTCCAGCATCCGCTTCAGAAGGGCCGGCTTAGATTTCCAGTAAGGCTTCGCAGAGAGTGGAGCATTCTTGGCAATGCTTAGAGTGGGCGGCGGAGTGGGACTGGGGATCGCTGCGGGAATGGGATCAACGATGACGATCGGTGCCTTCGTCAGCGGAGGCTTCGCGAGCGGAGCTGTTTTTTTGACCGCCATCTTTTTAGATGGAGCGTGAGCCGAAGCCTTTGCGGGCCTCGTGGCGGGCTCAAGAGCGTGTGCGGTCGCGGCCCCCGAAATGAAAAAAATGAAACTGAAGAGAACCTGCCCAATCCCGAAAGTCGTCACTCCCTGACCATGCGCCGCTGGCGAAGCCATCGTCAATACGCGTTGACCGCGTTCGGTGGAGTGGGCTTTAACAACGTCACCAATGAATCAAGAAATCGCAGCGTGGAAAAAGAAGCTCCCGATGTGGCTCACCTTCAGCCGCATGGCCGTGTGCCCGTTTTTTATTCCATTGATCCGCATCGGTGAACCTTGGGCCAACTGGACCGCCGCTTTTCTTTTCATTGCAGCCTCAATCACCGATTATTTCGACGGATCACTGGCTCGCAAGTACAACGCGATCTCGAACATGGGAAAGTTCATGGATCCGATCGCGGATAAAGTGCTGGTCGCGACCGTGCTCATTATGCTTGTCCCGAGCGGGCGAGTGGGTCCCGAACTCGTCCTCCTCCTTCTCTGCCGCGATATCATCATTGGCGGCATTCGTTCCGTCGCCGCTGCTGATAATGTCATCATTGACGCAAAGGCGGCCGGGAAGTGGAAGACCGCGATGCAGATGATCGCAATTCCCCTTATTTTGGTGTCGTGGGACTTGGCCGGTATTCCCTTCACGCACTTAGGGGAGCTTCTCCTCTGGATCAGCGTGATTTTGTCGATTTTCTCGGGCTACCAATACGTTCGACTCTACTTCGAAAACCGGAAGTCGGTTTAATCGGTAGGCAATCAAAGATGGTCGCTTGACACACATCGGGCGGCTGTTTAGAACTGGTTTCTCTTTTCGCGCGGGTGTAGCTCAGTTGGCTAGAGCGATACCTTGCCAAGGTATAGGTCGTCGGTTCGAATCCGATCACCCGCTCCAATTTCTAGATTGGAGACGACGCGCGAATCTCTTAGAATTTCCTCACATGTCTAAACTGATGGTTTTCGGGTTGAGCATCGTGATTTGTGCTCTCGCTGGGCTGGGCCTTGGAGGCCTTTTACCACTTCTCGTTGCCACCGTTGAACAAACCTTGCGCGCGAAGTTTGCGAACGACGCCAGCAGCAGTGGGCTCGGATTTTTGATCGTGTTGACCTTACCGGCAGGTTTGATCGGTGGCGGTTTCGCTGGATTTCACCTCGCCACCCGTCTTTTCGATTCGGGCGAGTCAGTCGCTTACTTCTCGCATGGAGAGGGACTGATCGCCGCGCCGATCGTTACAATAGGTCTTGTCTCGGCCATCTTTCTTTTCGCTCGGCTCACTCTGTAAAAAAAGCGCGCAGGCTTTAAAGCCTCCGCGCCATTCGCTGAATCAACAAATCCGGTTTAGATGCTGTTTAACTTCACGTCGTCGAAGCGACGTGGCTCTTGCCACAAGTTGATCGGCAAAAGGCGGTACTCAGTCTCGGGGCGAGGCAGCGGAACAAATTCGACTCTCGATTGACGTTCGTAGATGGCCGCATAGCGATCCTCGACGATCGACTTGATGGTGCCGATCGAAAGGTTTGCTTTCATCGCCTCGATTTGTTTATCGACGGCGACGAGATCTTTCTCGTCGTAAATTGTTTTTCGCTCGTACAGATTTTCGTAAGTCTCGCATGCGATGCGCGACTGCAGGCGTGAACCTTGAAGACCGTAGACAACTCTTTGCTGACGACCTTGAACCGGCAGCGATGTCTCTTTCGCGTCGTAATCAACCTGTGTCTTCGACAGATCGTAACCGCGTTGCTGGAGAGCCTGAACTAACGAACGAACCTTCGACGGATTTCTCTTCCAGAGACGAATTTCGACCGACGGCAATCCTCCCGCGACCTGAATGCTCGATACCGTCAGCTTCAAGCCTTTCGGCACGTAGTTCTGAACAAACTGACCGCGCGGCGGTTCGACTTCCAGATTGCAAGCGATGTTCGGATAACGGCTGGCGCCGAGTGCGAGCGTGTTTTTACCGACCTCGAAGCGTGCATCATCGTTGAACTTGAACGCGTCACCGACACGGACCGGAGACGCGTTCAAGGCCGCCTCTTGCTCACGTTGAATTTCGGGCGATGTGTTTTGTGAAGCAGGCGTACGGCCTGTCGTGCTGCAACCTGCAAGCGCGATGGCGCTCGCGGAAAGAACTGAAACCAGTTTCATTGAGAAGAATCCTTTCATCTCAGACGTTTTCATGAGGCTAACCCGCATGCAGCCAGACGCAACGGCTGCGCGGCGCATAAAGTCGGCAAAACCTCAATTGACGCTTAAAAGCTGGCGCGAAAGTCTGGTCCGCATGAAAACACTGCTGATCGCTCTGCTCTTTTCCGCTTCGGCTCATGCGTCTGAACCTCTCTCGCTTGCGCTCAAGACGAGCGAGCAGGTGCGTGAGGCCTTCGAGCTGAACCCGTCGTTCACGAAGACAGATGCGGCCACCGAGCTCGCTCCTTCGCTTCACGCGGGTCAAAGAGCTTACGAGTGGATCAACCTTCTGAATAAAACTCGCGCGACGCCGCTTTCTTACAGCGACCCTTTGACCACGACGAGCCCGTCGATGGAGAAACCGAAGATCTACAATCTTGAAATCTCGAAGCAGCTCTACGCCGACACAAAAGCGTCATGGCCGGAGTGGTACCGTGCTGCGATCGAAGGAAGCGGGCCACTCCCGACGACACTTCCCGTCAGCGATCGAGAGTTCCTGGCGCTCGGCCTGAAGACGACTCTCGCTTACGACACCGCTTGCCGCTGGATCATGATGCAGGATTATCTCGGCTACTACGAAGGCCGAAAACTCAGCGATATGCGCGGATATTATTTTCTATCAAACATGAGAGATCGCGATCTGAAGCTCGATGGATTCACGCAGCTCGCCGTCGCCGAGCAAGCGCAGATTCACGACTGGGTCGTCGATATCTGTATCAACAACCAGGGTTTTGCGAGCTACGACTTTGCGAAGTGTGAAAGCGAAGTCAAAGCGATCGAAGCGCGCAAGTCGCTGAAGGCTTACTACGCGAAGATGTCACCGCGCTCAAAGGAGATTTGGGATTCGTTCTACACCCTAGATGAATACTACACACGTGAAGACATCACGTGGACGTCACGTGAACCCAACACGCTTCATTACCCGTTTTTGCTGCCGACAAATTCTGTGACGCTCGCTTACTTGCGCGACAACGTCGAAGCCGAATGGCAACTCGGCGCCTGGAAACTCAAGCTCGACTTCACGTCAAACGATACGTCGGGGGCCCTTTCGCGGCTCCGGTACGAGCCGAATACGACGGCGCATGCCGAGCGAAACGCGATCGTGATGGATGAAAACGAGCCGCTCACGGAGTACCTCTCTCAGTGGACGATCCGTCACGAGTTCGGTCATCTCCTCGGCTTCAAGGATTGCTACGTCGAATTTTACGACACGAAGTTGCAGGCGATGGTGAACTACCCGCTCGATCCGTCGAACATCATGTGCAGCCGCGTCGGCAAGATCCAGCCGCAGCATCTCGAAGTCCTGCGAGCGGCGTACTACGCTCGCTGACGTTCGGTCTCCTCGATCGCGTCTCAGGCGCGGATCCAGCCTTGATTGATCGCCAGTAAAGTCGAGGCCGCCACGACGACCCAGAGCGCAAGTCCCTGAAGAAAGGGCCGGAGACCGACGGCTCTCAATGTTTCGCGGCTCAAGTTTGCTCCGATCAAAAAGAGCGTTAAAACCAACGCATGCCGAGCCATGGTTTCGACGATGTGACCGTATGGGCTTAGAGACGGAATCCAAGTCACGACGGCCGCCATCATTAAAAATCCGAGGATGAACCAGGGCTTTTTCGTTCTGACCCCGCTCTCATCGCCAGTTTTAGGATGCCACAAGCTGAGAGCAAACGTGACCGGCACGATCCACAGAGCCCGCGCGAGCTTCACGGTTGTACCGATCTCGAGAGCCTGCGGGCCGTATTGGAGAGACGCGCCGACGACGGAGCTCGTGTCGTGAATGGCGAGCGCGCTCCAAAGACCGAACTGTGTTTGCGAGAGTTGAAACGCGTGGCCAATTGCAGGAAAAAC
>CAJYIL010000127.1 GCA_913774795.1 Pseudobdellovibrionaceae bacterium | reverse complement strand
ACTTAAGCCATGCTTGAGGGGCAAAGAAATCAGGTCAGCGTTGGCTCACACTTTGCTCTCTTTCAGAAGCAAATCTTTGGGAAGAGCGAGCCACTATGTTCTTACAGCGCACGATCCGAAAACGCGTCACCGTCGAAGGCATCGGTCTCCACACCGGAGAAGCGGCTTCGATCACGTTTCGTCCAGCGCCTCCGAACTCCGGCATTCACGTCGTGCGCGGCGATTTGCCGGGCTCGCCTTCGATTTCGGTCGCAGCCGAGCATGTCGGAGCCACGACGATGGCGACCACTCTTCGCGGAGCTGCGTTCTCGGTCTCGACGGTTGAACACTGCTTCTCTTCGCTCGCCGCCTTTCGCATCGATAACTTGATTATCGAGCTAAGCGGCCCTGAAATTCCGATCGGCGACGGAAGTGCGCGCGTGTTCATGGATGCGCTTTTAAGCGCCGGGCTCGTCGATCAAGATGAGCCGCGCCGCTATTGCTACATCACGAAACCGATCTTCTATGGAGACGGCGAGAAACATGCTTACGTCGTGCCGTACAACGGCCTGCGGATTACGTGCACGATCGACTTCACGCACTCGTCAATCGGTCGTCAATCTTACGATCTCGACATTAACGAAACGACGTTTGCTCGCGAGCTCTCAAACGCGCGCACGTTCGGTTTCTTGAAAGACGTCGAAGCCATGCGTGCGCGCGGCCTTGCACGCGGAGGATCGCTCGACAACGCCGTCGTTCTCGATGACGGAGCCGTCATGAACCCGGATGGCCTTCGTTACGCCGACGAGTTCGTTCGTCACAAGATGCTCGACGCTTGCGGTGATCTCGTCACGCTCGGCATGCCGCTCATGGGTCACGTCGTGTTGTATAAGGCGGGTCACGACGTCATGAACAAACTCGTGAAGAAAATTATCGAATCGCCTGACTCCTACCGTCGTCTCGAACTCGGAACCGAGATGCCTGAAGTCCCGGAGTTCGATCTCCCGTTTTCTCCTCTCGCGGCGTTTCGCCGTTAATGAGCAAATGAATATGGCCCCAATCTTCAGTCGTGAGGACGGGGCGCCTGCGCAAGTGCGCTCTTGCGAGCATTGACGGATGAGGATGCCCGTATTTCGCTTTGCGCGCGCTCACAACGATCAACTTAAGATGTATGAGTCGCTGGAGGAGAGCTGAGCTCGTCGACGTTTTGCTCCCGTGGTGACCGGCGATCAGAATGCGCGCTTGCTTGGCGCTCAGGCTCCACTTCAGCTCTTGTCTCGAAGGTGAGTCGCCCGGAAAAACGATTCGGTCTCTGACAAACACGCGGCTCTCTGCGTTCGCTTCGGCTTTCAGCGGCTCATCGAAGATTTCGAGAACTGGCGAGCGGCTCGCACACTCCGGGACATTCGCGATGAAATCGAGCTTCGTGCGACTCTTCGTTTCTCCACCCGGTTTCGCTTGGATGCAGAGATTCGGCAAAATCTTAAGTGCAAGTCGGGTGAGAGCGATGTGATCCCAATCCCAATGTGAATAAAAAACTTCGTTTTGCCGATCGGCGCAAGCTTGAGCGATCGCTACGGCTGGCGCGAACTCGCCTCCGAGATCGAAATGTTCGCACTGGCTCTCTGTGCGAATCGTGGCCCACGAACCCTGGCCGACGTTCCAGACGATAAGTTCATCGGCGTGAGCAAGAGTGGTCCCTGAAAAGACAGCAAAGAAGCTTAATTCTTTAAGCATAAACTTTTTCTGTTGATATGAGTGGCCCCTCGCCGACAGCCTTCAGCTTCGCTCTTCTCTCGCGCGCGATCAGGAGCAGAGAAAGCGCAAAAACGTAGGGCACCAACCAAGCAGGTGAATAGAGTCTCGGGCTCCAGGGCTCGGGCGTATGCCGAGCGGCGAGAGAAACGCCCGCCAGCGCGATTGACCAAATTCGGTCGGCGAGAGTCGCGAGTCCCGCGTAACCGAGAACCGAAATCGGAAATAAAACGAAGCCCATCACCGGTGCAAAAACGAGATTGCAGGCGATCGATGCGAGACTCGGCACTCCCATCGGGATGAGCGCGGGAATCAGCGTTACGTAAACCGAGATGTGTCCGATGAGATCACGCTTCACGCCGCGGAAAAAGAGGAGGGTGCGTTCGCGAAGGATGAGGCGCCGGTGACTGGTCTTGAGCGCCGGTGAGGGTGCGCTCGAGATCGTAAAACCCGTACTGAATGCGAGGCCTAGCGAGGCGAGCCAACTCAATATCAGCGAGCCGAGATCCCAGCGGGTGCGGCAGCCCGATAGGCAAAACGCGCCACTCATCGTCAGGATCTGTGCGCGCGTCCAACCGAGCCGGAAATGACTCGAGGAAAACATCAGCATCCATGAAAACAGCGCACGTAAGACGGGTGGTGTTGCAAGCGTCATCAAGGTAAATGCAACCAGCGAGCTGAAGATCGCAGCATCGCGAAGGCGTGACATCCTCAGGCATTTGCTTAAAAAGCGAACCCAAATTTCGACGCCAACTAGGTGCGAACCCGAGACGACAAGAAGGTGAATCAAACCCGTTTTGACAAAATCGCCTTTCAAAGAGGCACCTGAATTGAGTGTTGGCAGCGGCTCACCACAGACGACTGCGCGCAGAAATGGCGCATGTGTAATGGGTGGGCACGCAGACACGCACATTTCATGAAGATGCGAGACCACAGATGCTGAACTGAGAGGCGGTTGATCAAACGCAATCCAGCTGCATAAACAAGAAAACATCAGGAAAACCAGCATGGTAAAGGCACTAAGCAACTCACAGGCCGCGCTCGAACTCGCTTAAATGGCGAAAGAAGCTGTAAGATGTCCGAGATTCGTCTGTAAGCCGGATGACAGAAATTCTTTACGAAACCTAAATATATCAAAATAAATAAGTGAAATCGTATGTTTAATCCATGCTGCAAGCTTCAG
>CAJYIL010000126.1 GCA_913774795.1 Pseudobdellovibrionaceae bacterium | reverse complement strand
CCGGGCGTTTCGATTGATCGTCTGCAGCCACGCGGAGGTTTCGCGGCTTTGGGGCTCGGTGAGCAAGAGATCGCTGAAGCCCAAAATCACGCCGAGCGGAGTGCGAATTTCATGCGACATGTTCGCTAAGAAGGTCGATTTTGCGCGGTTCGCGTTGACGGCCTCGTCTTGAGCGATGCGCGCTCGTCGTAAACTTTCACGGCTTTCTTGCTGCGCCTCGCTGGCGATCACCTCACGTTGACGATCACGGTGAAGAGCGTTGATGACACGGGAGCGAAGCTCGCGGGCCGAGAACGGTTTCACGAGGTAGTCATCAGCGCCGGCATTGAGACCTTCGATACGGGCCTCTTCGCCCGCGCGCGCCGAGAGAAGAATGACAGGAAGAGTGAGCGTCCTTTTTTGTTCACGTACGGCTTTCAAAAGTCCGAAACCATCGAGTCGAGGCATCATCACGTCGGTCAAGATTAAGTCCGGAGGCGCGTCTTGAATGCGCTCGAGAGCTTCAACCCCGTCGCTTGCGCAGACCACCTTGAATTCTGGGCTCAAGAGGTCGCGAACGTACTCACGCATGTCAGAGTTATCATCGACTAAAAGGATCGTTCGCTGAGCACCGTCGATCGACGACTCGTCGGTCGGAGCTTCAGAAGAAATCCAGCGGCCGGCTTCTTCGAGAAACGCGCTCGAGCCAATCGCCGTGGGATTGAGCTCCGTAGCAGCGGTGATACGATCCTTCGGGAGGTGCGAAGTGCCTCGCTGGAGTTCAATTGAGAACGTTGAGCCTCGATCGAGTTCACTTGTAACTCGAAGTTCGCCTCCGTGGAGTTTCACGAGTTCTTGGACGAGGGCAAGGCCGATGCCGGTGCCTTCGAAAGATCTTCCCTTTGCTCCTTGGACGCGGTGAAAACGTTCAAAGAGGCGAGGCAGTTCCTCGGCCGGAATGCCGGTGCCCGTGTCGACCACGTCGAGGCGCGCGCCTGTTTCGGTTTTTGCAAGCCGAACGGTGATCGATCCTTCGAATGTGAACTTAAAGGCGTTCGAAACCAGATTGAGGACCACCTTTTCCCACATGTCGCGATCAATGAAGAAATCCGAGCCGACATCTTCAGTTTCGACGCGCAGATCGAGTCCGGCACGCTCGGTCGTCGAGCGGAACACGCTTGCGAGATCAGCGGTCATGCGAGCGAGATCTGTTGGCTCATACGACGCCTGCACTCGACCGGCTTCGATGCGTGAGAAGTCGAGAAGCGAATTAACAAGTTTCAACAGGCGAAGCGCGTTTCGGTGAGTGAGTTCTTGCCGAACTCGTTGAGCCGCGTTGAGGGGATTTTGTG
>CAJYIL010000125.1 GCA_913774795.1 Pseudobdellovibrionaceae bacterium | reverse complement strand
TACAACTCAAAATCGGGTCAACCGACCTACCAGTTCTTTATGGGTGTGCCCGGCCAGTCGCTTGCGATCCAAACCGCGAAGCGTGTCGGCGTTTCCGAAGCCATTCTCCAACGGGCGCTCGATCATTTGTCGCCGGAGATGAAAGCTCAGCATCAGCACCTGGCCGAGATCGAGTCGATGAAAGATGAGCTTCAAGATCTTCGCCGTAGTCTCCACCAGGAGCTCAAAGAAGCACGCGACAACAAACGGCGCTACACCGATCTCGTTCAGCTCTTCAAAAAAGAGCGCGAAGAATGGATGGCGCGCGCGGTTAAAAAAGCCGAAAAGAAAATCGACGAGATGATCGACTTCGCGCAAGTCGATAACATCTTCAAACGTCACGAGAAGCTCCAGCAGATCAAATCCGATTTGCCAGAAGTTGTAAAAGCGTCGCAGGTCACGGCGAAGAGACCGAAGCTTGAGACCGCCGAAGATTTCGAAAAGATTTATCCGCCTGGCTCGCACGTTTTCATTCCGTCCGTCGGCCAAGAGGGAATCATTCAAGGTAAAGCCAACGCAAAAGGTGAAATTCCCGTTCTGTCGCACTCGATGCGTTTGACGATTCACTGGTCGCAACTGAAACCTCCTCAGTCGCTTCAAAATCCCACGCAGTCCTTGGTGAGACGCAGTGGCGGTGTGCAAGTTACGCTGATGGATACCGAGCGCACGATCGATGTCCGCGGAAAATCCGCGGAGGACGCGATCGGCGTACTGGAGACACAGCTCGACGCGGCTTCACTCAACGGCGAAGACCGCGTGAAGATCGTCCACGGACATGGCACGGACGTTTTGAAGCGAGCCCTACGCTCGCATCTCTCTCGTTCGGTTTACGTGAAGAAGTGGAAAGCCGGCGGCCCTGAGACCGGCGGCGACGGAGTGACGTGGGCCGAGCTTAAGGACTGACGACCGTGTCGGCCTTTACGACCGGCTCACAGCGAGGGCCCTTCAAGTTTTGGAGGGCCAACGTTTTCGGCTCCATCAACACGGCCTCTAAGCACGAATCGACGTCTCGACGGAGGCGCTCGGAAACCAAGCGCTCTTCAGAATTCACGCGCGACCACACAACCGTGCCCGCATTCATTGCGAAGTACGTGCGACCTTGCCAGTTACTTTTAAAATTAAGAGCTTGCGAGAGCGGCCCTTGGAACGTGACTTGGCCGGAGATTTCGATGTCCGCGCAGGTGTCAGCCGTTGGCCCGTCTCCGCACGTCCAGAAACCTTTCAAGATGCTGACCATGTCGAGTTGGTAAGGAACCATGTCGTCAAGCGAAAGCCAAGACGCTTGCATTGTCCAGGTGTCGCCAACCGCAATGGGTTTCTCCGGCAGTGACATCGGAGCGACGTAGAAAATCGAGTTCGTCGGGTAATCGCCCGACTTGAAAATCGTGCCGGTTGAATCGGCGGTGACTTCGAGTTTCTCGCCCACTTCCGGCATCGCGAAGTCGTGAAGATCGGCGTTGCCGTCTTTTTTGACGACCGACAAACTTTGCGTGAACTTCGCCACTCCGTTTGCGGCCGCAGGATCAACTCGCAGAGTTTCGGCCTGCGAAATGAATTCCAGCGCATCCTCTTTTTGGTGACGAAGCTGATTCTCCTCAAACGATTTTGAAACCGAACGATGGGTATAAGCGACCTTCTCTGAACGTCCCTTCTCTGCCTTCAAACGGAGCGTGACGGGCTCTTTGATCTCGACGGGCTTGAGGCCGTCCGCGATTGGGCGCATCGCCTCAAGCGTCGCGCCGGGGCCTATTGGCTTGTGGGCGCACCCGTTAACGAAAAGACAGCCGACTAAGAAGAGAACAGTTTGATGATTAAACGAGCGAGTCCGCATTCTTACATCCTTGGATGACGTCACCCCCGAAGTCTTCTCGAAATCACGCGTTCGAAAAAAGTCAGGTGGGCAAACGACAGCGTCTCAAATCGAGACATGAATTCAAGTCTAAATATGCGAAACGACATGATCGGTGCGGCACGCGGCGTGCTCTTGAAAGAAGGTATGAAAAACCAGATGAAAAGCTTCTTCACCATCACTCTCTCGGTTGCAACTCTCTTCGCGTTTGTCGCGTGCGGCAAATCTTCGGATAGCAGCACACCTGACACCGGCAACGGAACTGGCGCGACGACGCCGATCGAATCGACCTTGAATGCTCAATGTAACGGCTTCGACTCATCGGGCATTCGACTCGGCGGCCGCATCGCGACTTTCTACGAAGGACAAAACTTCGTTGAAGATAAGCTGCGCGTGCGTGTCACGACCCTGACGAACGCGTTCGATACGAATGGTTACACTCTTCAATTTTTCAGATGGAACGCGACGAACTCAGGCGCGACAAGCCTCGACTCCAACCCGCTTTCATTTACAATTTATAACGGAACTCAGCCGATTTCTTCGGCGA
>CAJYIL010000124.1 GCA_913774795.1 Pseudobdellovibrionaceae bacterium | reverse complement strand
GATCCTCGGCGTTCGTCACGAATCGCTCGCGGTTCGTAAGCACTCGCGCTGTGGTCGTCCGAAGGATGTTTACGCTTACCACCACATCGACGCCGCCGCGGTTGTCGAAGCGTGCGGTAAAGTTCTCGCGGAGACGGCTCTTGAGACAGTTCGTGTTTCGCCGAAGGTTCTTGCGGAAGTGGCTGGTGAGCAGCCGACGACGGGATTCCAAAATTGGCGGGATTTGTGGCCGGCGACGAACAAGGAAGAGCATCACTGAGGGGAAACGTTTGTACGTTTTAGACGTACGCGTTCACGTTCACGATCATGTTCAAGTTTTTGGGGCGCCGCGAGCGCCCCTGTTTTTTGGAGAGTTGAATGGAACTACCTTTTGATGCGCAGTTGCTGCCGGCGGCGGAGAAGCGGTTTCGTGAGACCGTTGTGTTCGTGCATCATTTTGGTGGGTCGAGAAGAACCGTGCTCCGGCATTTGCGTTTAGCGGATGCGATGGGGTTTGATGCCGTTCGATTTGATCTTGTTTTTAACTCTTTCAAAATCGGTGAGCATTTGCCGATTACTTCGAGTTTAAAATTTGGGGCGTGTCATGTTTGGATCGATGAGCTCGAGTCGATTCTCAATGCAATTCCGGGCAAGAAGATCATCTATTCATTCTCGATGCCGTCGCTGGCGGCGCTTGGAGCGATTGCGCACCGAAAAGCAAACGACATCAGCGGATGGGTTTGTGATGGCGGGCCGTTTCTCCAGATTCTGAAGTGCACATACAATCTGCTCGAGCACGAATATCATATCGACAATCCGTTCCTGCGAGCGTTCTACTCTGCGGCGGCCTACCCGCTCTTCGGAACAGGGATTGAGCTCGCGGTGAAATCTTGGGGCGCGCATTTGCCCGAGAAATTTCCGGTGCTTTCTGTTCGTGGAGAAAAAGATCCGCTTGTTCCGGTTTCGGCCATTGAGGACGTCTTCGCGTCGACTCCGCAAATTGATTTGCAGAGACTCTCGCTGAAGGACGGAGCCCACCTCGATGGGCTCAAGAAGTTTCCTGAGATTTACGAGCCGACAGCGCGTGCGTTTCTCACGCGCATCGGAACTTCGCTTTAAGGATTCGCACCTGACGCAGCGGCAGCTGCGGCTTCTTCCGCAGCGTCATCCGCGATGTCCGTGATCGCGTCCGGCGCTGGAATCGTGCTGCCGCCGACAGGTTGCGTGCGCGCGGCAGGCGCGGACGCTGGAGCGGCTTGGCTCGGCGTACGAGGCGCCGATGACCGAACCGGTTCGTTTGTCCCGGGCGCCGAAGTGGTTGCCGGCACACCTTGAGCGTTGTTCATGATCACGCTGGCCGGCACTAGGTTTCCGCCCGGTGTGCCCGGCTTCGCGACGCTCTCTTTTACGCGGCGAACTCCACGGCTTATCAAACCAGGATTCGACGCCGCTGCAGGAGCCGCCACGGCCGCCACATCCGCGTCGAGCGGAATTGTCATGCGGTAGTAAGGCGATTTCTTGATGACGATTGGGCCTGACTTAAACGCGCGAGCGCGTCCGCCCGAGACTTCTTCCATCCCGAACTGTTTCAAATAGTCGGCGACCGCAGGATTGGTCGCAGACGGCACGTTGATCGTGACTTCCGTCAACTGCGGATTGCGACGCTTCAACTCCGAAGCCCCTTTGACAACGCCTG